>NZ_CALXHK010000025.1:0-35547 GCF_944388085.1 Candidatus Allofournierella excrementigallinarum
CGTCACCGTGAAGGGCCCCAAGGGCACCCTGAATTCCAAGATCCATCCGCTGATGACCGTGAAGGTCGAGAATGGTGAAATCCTGGTGACCCGCCCCAATGACGAGAAAGAGGCCCGCAGCCTGCACGGCCTCACCCGCACCAACATCTCCAACATGGTGGAGGGCGTTGTGAACGGCTTCGAGAAGAAGCTGGAGGTCCAGGGCGTCGGCTACCGTGTGGCCAAGCAGGGCAAGAGCCTGGTCATGAACCTGGGCTTCTCCCATCAGGTGATCGTGGACGAGACCGACGACATCAAGATCGAGGCCCCGGACGCCAACACCATCATCATCAAGGGCATCGACAAACAGAAGGTCGGCCAGTTTGCCGCGGAAGTGCGCGAGAAGCGCCCCCCCGAGCCTTACAAGGGCAAGGGCATCCGCTATGCCGGTGAGCACATCATCCGCAAAGAGGGCAAAGCCGGCAAAGGCAAATAAGGTAAGGAGTGAAAGACAATGGTTAATAAGCCTGACAAGAACGAAGCCCGGCTTCGTCGTCACCGCCGTGTGCGCGGCAAGATCAGCGGCACCGCTGAGCGCCCCCGTCTGGATGTATTCCGCTCCTCCAAGCACATCTATGCCCAGATCATCGATGACGTGGCCGGCGTGACCCTGGTCAGCGCCTCCACCCTGGAGAAGGGCTTCGAGGGCTTTGGCGGCAACGTCGAGGCGGCTGGCAAGGTCGGCAGGATGATCGCCGAGAAGGCTCTGGCGAAGGGCATCAAGACCGTCGTGTTCGACCGCGGCGGCTTTGTGTACCACGGCCGCGTGAAAGCTTTGGCCGAGGGCGCCCGCGAGGGCGGCCTGGAGCTGTAAGGAGGAGGATACAATGGAAAGAAGAAATCGTGAAGTTGACGACGGCATGCTGGAAAAAGTCGTTGCCATCAACCGCGTATCCAAAACCGTTAAAGGCGGCCGCGTGATGAAGTTCAGCGCTCTGGTTGTCGTTGGCGACGGCAAGGGCACCATCGGTTTTGGCATGGGCAAGGCCGGCGAGGTTCCCGAGGCCATCCGCAAGGGCCTCGAGGCTGCCAAGAAGAACATGCGCAAGATCAACCTGAAGGGCACCACCATCCCCCACGAGATCGTGGGCGAGTTCGGCGCCGGCCGCATCCTGATGCGTCCCGCCGCCCCCGGTACCGGCGTGATCGCCGGCGGCCCCGTTCGCGCGGTGCTGGAAGTGGCCGGCATCAAGGACATCCGCACCAAGTGCCTGCGCTCCAACAACCCCTGCAACGTGGTCACCGCCACCTTCAACGGCCTGTGCAACCTGGTCAGCGCTGAGGAAGTGGCTGCCAAGCGCGGCAAGACCGTGAAAGAGATTCTGGGTTAAGGAGGTAGCTTACAATGGCAGAAACCGAGAAGAAGGTAGCGGCCACCGAGGCTGCCGCCGAGAAGAAGCCCGCCGCCAAAAAGGCCCCCGCGGCCAAAAAGCCCGCGGCCAAGAAGGCGGCTGACGGCGAGGCCAAGCCCGCCGCCAAGAAGCCCGCGGCCAAGAAGGCGGCCAGCGGCGAAGCGAAGCCCGCCGCCAAGAAGACCGCCGCCAAGAAAGCGGAAGCCAAGGCCGGCACCGTGACCGTGAAGCTGGTCAAGAGCCTCTCCGGCCGTGGCCAAAAGCAGATCGCCACCGCCAAGAGCCTGGGCCTTGTGAAGATCGGCGACGTCACCGTCCAGCCCGACAACGCCCAGACCGCCGGCAAGATCGCCAAGATCAGCCACCTGGTCGTGGCCACCAAAGCGTAACAGCAAGGAGGTGCAAGCAGATGAAGCTTCATGAATTAAAGCCCGCCGCCGGCTCCAACGTGGCAGCCAAGCGCAAGGGCCGCGGCCACGGCAGCGGCAACGGCAAGACCGCCGGCTACGGCCACAAGGGCCAGAAGGCCCGGTCCGGCGTCAAGAAAGCCGGTTTCGAAGGCGGCCAGATGCCGCTGCAGCGCCGCCTGCCCAAGCGCGGTTTCAACAACATTTTCGCCACCGAGTATGCTACCGTTAAGGTGAGCGACCTGGAGGCCAAGTTCGAAGCCGGCGCCGTGGTGGATACCAAGGCCCTGGTGGAAGCCGGTCTGATCAAAAAGAGCCTGGACGGCGTGAAGGTGCTGGGCAATGGCGAACTGACCAAAGCCCTCACCGTTCAGCTGGCGGCCTACACCGCCACTGCCAAAGAAAAGATCGAGAAGGCAGGCGGAAAGGCCGAGGTGATCTAAGGTGTTCGATACGTTTCGCAACGCGTGGAAGATCCCCGAACTGCGTAAAAAGATCCTGTTCACCCTGATGATCCTCGTGATCTTCCGGCTGGGCTGCGCCATCAGCGTGCCCTACGTCAACGTGGACGCGCTGGAGCTCTTCCGGGAGCTGGGCGGCAGCGGCAACATGCTGGATTACCTGAATATGATGAGCGGCGGCGCGCTGAGCCAGTGCGCGATCTTCGCTTTGAGCGTATCGCCCTACATCAACGCCTCCATCATCATCCAGCTGCTCACGGTGGCGATCCCCGCCCTGGAGCGGCTGAGCAAAGAGGGTGAGGAAGGCCGGCGCAAGCTGACCCGCATCACCCGCTACACCGGCGCCGGCATCGGCGTGGCCATGAGCATCGGCTACTACATGGTGCTGCGCAGCTGGGGCGTGCTGGCCTACAACACCGGCTGGCAGGCCTGGTTCAGCGCCGTCGTTATCGTGCTGAGCTTTGCGGCCGGCAGCCAGCTGCTCACCTGGATGGGCGAGCAGATCGACGCCAAGGGCATCGGCAACGGCGTTTCGCTGCTGATCTTCGTGGGCATCATCTCCCGCTGGAGCGACGTCATCGGCAGCGTGCAGGCCCTGCTGGCCGAAGCCGCCGACGGCAAGCCCCAGTACTACGTCTACCTCCCCATCATCGCCATCCTGGCGATCGCGGCGGTGGTGTTCGTGGTCATCCTCACCAACGGCGAGCGCCGCATCCCGGTGCAGTACGCCAAGCGGGTGGTGGGCCGCAAGATGTACGGCGGGCAGGCCAGCCACATTCCCATCAAGGTGAACATGAGCGGCGTTATGCCCGTCATCTTTGCCAGCACCCTGTGCAGCATCCCCAACATGATCGGCAGCCTCTTGCAGGTCGAGAGCTCCTTCTGGGTGGCGTTCTTCAACGTGTTCAACTACAACAGCCTCCTCTACGCAGTCATCTACCTGCTGCTGATCCTGGCCTTCAACTATTTCTATGTGGCCATTCAGTACAACCCGGTGGAGATCGCCAACAACCTGCGCAAGAACAACGGCGCGATCCCCGGCATCCGCCCGGGCAAGCCCACCAGCGACTTCATTACCAAGAGCCTGTCCAAGATCACCCTGATCGGCGCTGTGTTCCTTGGCATCGTCGCGGTGCTGCCCATCATCCTGGGCAACGTCACCGGCGTGAGCATCCAGCTGGGCGGCACCAGCCTGCTGATCGTCGTGGGCGTGGCGCTGGACACCGGCCGCAGCATGGAAAGCTACATGCTGATGCGCCATCACAAGGGCTTCCTCGAGTGAGGCCCTGACGCGAAACACAAAGCAGAAAGGGGACAAACGAGCATGAACCTGATTCTTTTGGGCGCTCCGGGCGCCGGCAAAGGCACCCAGGCCGAGATCGTCTGCGACAAGCTGGGCATCCCGGCCATCAGCACCGGCAACATCCTGCGCGAGGCCGTGAAGAACGGCACAGAGATGGGGCTGAAAGCGAAATCCTTTATGGACAGCGGCGCGCTTGTCCCCGACGACGTCATCATCGGGATCATCAAAGAGCGCCTGGCCCAGCCCGACTGCTCCAAAGGCTTCATTCTGGACGGCGTGCCCCGCACGGTGGCCCAGGCCGAGGCGCTGGAGGAGATGGGCGTGGTCATCGACAAGGTGGTGGACCTGGAGGTGGCGGATGAAGTGATCATGCGGCGGCTTTCCGGGCGGCGGGTGTGCTCCGCCTGCGGGGCTTCCTATCACCTGGAATTCAAGCCCAGCCGCGAGCCTGACCGGTGCGACCGGTGCAGCGGGCCGCTGATCGTCCGCAAGGACGACGAGCCCGCCACCGTGCGCGACCGGCTGGCCGCTTACCACGAGCAGACCGAGCCCCTGGTGGAATTCTACCGCCAGCGGGGCAAGCTGGTGGTGGTGGAAGGGCAGGACAACATTGCCGACACCACCGCGCTGCTGCTCAAAGCACTGGAGGCGTAACGCGTGATCCAGCTGAAAAATGCCAAAGAACTTGCCGTCATGCGCCGGGCCTGCGAGATCAGCGCCCTGGCGCTGCGGCGCGGCGGCGAAGCGATCGAGGCGGGCATCACCACCGCCGAGATCGACAAGATCATCTTCGACTTTATCAAACGGCAGGGCGCCAAGCCCAACTTCAAGGGCCTGTACGGCTTTCCGGGCACCGCGTGCATCAGCGTCAACGACGAAGTGATCCACGGCATCCCCAGCCATGCAAAGGTGATCCGGCCGGGCGATATCGTCAGCATCGACACAGGGGCTGCCTTCGGCGGCTTCAACGGGGACAACGCCTGCACCTTCGGATGCGGCAAACTGGACCTGGAGGCCCGGCGCCTGCTGGACGTCACGCGCGAGTCGCTGCACCGGGGCATTGCCGCCGCGGCGCCCGGCGCGCGGGTGGGCGATATCAGCAACGCGGTTCAGACCTATGTGGAGGAAAACGGCTTCTCGGTCGTCCGCAGTTTTGTGGGCCACGGAGTGGGCAAAGAGCTCCATGAGGACCCGGAGGTGCCCAATTTCGGGCCCGCCGGGCGCGGCCCCCGCCTGGCGGCGGGCATGACCCTCGCCATTGAACCGATGGTCAACCAGAAGCACTACTCCGTGGTGACGGGGGCCGATGGATGGACGGTGACAACGGCGGACGGCGGCCTTTCCGCTCACTTTGAGCACACGGTCGCCATCACCGCCGCCGGCCCGGAAGTTCTGACCAAAGCGTGGGAGGGGCCTGAATGGACTTTGTAAAAGGCCAGCTGGTCCGCTCGAAAGCCGGCCGGGACAAAAACCGGACCTTTGCGGTGATCGGCATACAAGGCCAGATGCTTTTTCTCGCGGACGGAAGTCTGCGCAAACTGGATCGGCCCAAGGCCAAAAAGATAAGGCATGTGGCCCCCACCGCAACCGTTCTGCGGGGCGAGAGCCTTGCAACCGACAAACAGCTCGCAGCGGCGGTGAAGGCGTTCGACGCCCGGCGCCCCGCAAAGCCATGAGGAGGGAAGAGTTTGTCTAAAGAAGACGTCATCGAAGTTGAGGGCACTGTCGTCGAGGCGCTGCCCAACGCCACCTTCCGGGTGGAGCTGGCAAACGGCCATCGGCTGCTGGCGCACATCTCCGGCAAGCTGCGGACCAATTTCATCCGCATCCTGCCCGGAGACAAGGTTACACTGGAAATGTCGCCCTACGATCTGACCAAGGGGCGCATCACCTGGCGCTCGAAGTAAAGCGCCCAAGTCACAAAGGAGGTTATCAGCATGAAGGTCAAGCCTTCCGTGAAACCCATCTGCGAAAAATGCAAGGTCATCAAGCGCAAAGGCCGCGTGATGGTCATTTGCGAAAACCCCAAGCATAAGCAGCGCCAGGGCTGAGGCCCTCCAGCGCTTGGGGGGCAAGTGCGTAGATTCCCGGCGCAGCCCCCGACACGGACATGGGATGTTATTTTAGGAGGTTTTTGAAACTATGGCACGTATTGCCGGCGTTGACCTGCCCCGCGAAAAGCGGGTCGAAGTAGGCCTGACTTACATCTATGGCATTGGCCCCAGCACCGCCAAGAAGATCCTGGCGGCTACCAACATCGATCCCGACACCCGCGTGAAGGACCTGACCTCTGAGCAGGAAGGTCTGATCCGTGAGTACCTGGACAAGAACAACGTCATCGTGGAAGGCGATCTGCGCCGCAACGTGGCGCTGGACATCAAGCGCCTGGTGGAGGTCCAGTGCTACCGCGGTGTTCGCCATCGCAAGGGGCTGCCCGTTCGCGGCCAGCGCACCAAGACCAACGCTCGCACCCGCAAGGGCCCGAAGCGCACCGTCGCGAACAAGAAGAAGTAAGGAGGAGCAAGAGAAATGGCAACTAAAGCTGCTGCTAAAAAGGGCGCCGTGCGCACCAAGCGGCGCGAGCGCAAGAACATCGAGCGCGGCGCTGCGCACATCCAGAGCACCTTCAACAATACCATCGTTACCATTACCGATACGCAGGGCAACACCGTTTCCTGGGCCAGCTCCGGCGGTCTGAACTTCCGCGGTTCCCGCAAGAGCACTCCCTTCGCCGCCCAGTCTGCGGCGGAGGCCGCCGCCAAGGTGGCCATGGAGCACGGCATGAAGACCGTTGAGGTCTACGTCAAGGGCCCCGGCGCCGGCCGCGAAGCCGCCATCCGCGCGCTGCAGGCCACCGGCCTCGAGGTCAACATGATCAAGGACGTGACCCCCATCCCCCACAATGGCTGCCGCCCGCCCAAGCGCCGCCGCATCTGATTTTTAAGGAGGAACAAGAATGGCAAGATATACAGGCGCAGTGTGCCGTCAGTGCCGCCGCGAAGGTCAGAAACTGTTTTTGAAAGGCGAGCGCTGCTATTCCGACAAGTGCGCGTTCGCGCGCCGCAGCTTCGTGCCCGGCCAGCATGGCGCCGGCCAGATGCGCAAGAAGGTCAGCGAGTATGGCCTGCAGCTGCGCGCCAAGCAGAAGGCGAAGCGCTACTACGGCGTTCTGGAGAGCCAGTTCGCCCACTACTTTGACATGGCCGAGCGCAAGAGCGGCATGACCGGCGAGAACCTGCTGCGCATCCTGGAGAGCCGCCTGGACAACGTTGTCTACCGCGCCGGCTTCGCCATGAGCCGCAAGGAAGCCCGTCAGCTGGTGCTGCACCGTCACTTCACCGTGAACGGCAAGATCGTCAACATCCCCTCCTACCTCCTCTCTGCCGGCGACAAGGTGGAAGTCAAGACCACCGACAGCGCCAAGCTGAAGGAGTGCGCTGAGAAGAATGCCTCCCGCCCTGTGCCCGGCTGGATGACCAAGGACCTCGAGAAGATGAGCGTCGTGGTCGACAAGCTGCCGGACCGCGCCGACATCGACTTCGATGTGGCCGAGCACCTGATCGTTGAGTTGTACTCCAAGTAACAGACTCACCCAAGGGAAAGCGAACACTACAGGCCGCCCTTCCGGGGCCGGCCGCCAAGGGAGGATTTAACTATGATGGAGATCGAACGCCCCAGAATCGATACCGCGAGCCTGTCGCCCGACGGACGCTACGGCAAGTTTGTCGTGGAACCGCTGGAGCGTGGCTTCGGTACCACCTTGGGCAACAGCTTACGGCGTGTCCTGCTCTCGTCGCTTCCCGGTGTAGCCGTCACCAGCGTTAAGATCGACGGCGTCGTTCACGAGTTCAGCACCATCCCCGGCGTCAAGGAAGACGTGACCGAGATCGTTCTGAACCTCAAAGGCATTGCCGCCAAACTCTACGCCGACGGCCCTGTCACCGTGCGCATCGAGGCGTCCGGTGAGTGTGAAGTTACTGCTGGCAGCATCAAACCCAGCGATGAGATCGAGGTGCTGAACCCCGAATGGCACATCGCCACCCTGGACGAAGGCGGCAAGCTCGTGATGGAGCTCACCTTCGACAAGGGCCGGGGCTATGTGCCCGCTGAGCGCAACAAGCAGCTGGTGATGGAAAAGAACGATCTGAACGTTCTGCCCGTCGACAGCATCTATACCCCTGTCCTGAAGGTCAACTACACCGTGGACAACACCCGCGTTGGCCAGATCACCGACTACGACAAACTCACCATCGAGGTTTGGACCGACGGCACCATCAACGCCAAAGAGGCGGTGAGCCTGGCGGCCCGGGTGCTCACCGAGCACCTGAACCTCTTCGTGAATCTGTCCGAGGAGGCCATCGGCGCCGAGATCATGGTGGAGAAGGACGACAAGGGCAAGGAGAAGGCCCTGGAGATGACCATCGAAGAGCTGGATCTGTCGGTGCGTTCCTTCAACTGCCTCAAGCGCGCGGGCATCAACACCGTGGAAGATTTGATCAACAAGTCCGAGGACGAGATGATGAAGGTCCGCAACCTCGGCCGCAAGAGCCTGGAAGAGGTCATGGCCAAGCTTGATTCTCTGGGCTTTACCCTTACCAAAGACGACGAGTAATTACAGCAAAGGAGTGAAACGGGATGCCCGGTACCAGAAAACTCGGCAGAACCAGCGAGCACCGCAACGCCATGCTGCGTGCCATGGTCACCTACCTGTTTGAGAACGGCAAGATCGAGACCACCGTCACCCGTGCCAAGGAAGTGCGTTCCATGGCCGAGAAGATGGTGACCCTGGGGAAGAAGGAAGAGCTGCACGCCAAGCGTCAGGTCTACTCCTACATCACCAAGGAGACCGTGGCCAAGAAGGTCATCGACGAGTACGGCCCCAAGTATGCTGACCGCAACGGCGGCTACACCCGCATCGTCAAGATCGGCCCCCGCCGCGGCGACGCCGCCGAGATGGCCATCATCGAGCTGGTCTGACCGCAGCGCCAAAAAAAGTTTTCGGCCGCCCCTGTTCCCACGGGAACGGGGGCGGATTCTTTGTTCCTTCAAGAGGACGGCGCCGCCGCTTTTGGGCAAAATCCCCAAATTTGCGCCCCATCGCGGTCGTACAGAATGGCCCGGACGCAGAAAATGCCGAAAAATGCGCGGGACGCTGTTCCTTTGGTAAAAAGTATGTTAATATGTTGGTGTGATCATGTACGACCCGGCCCTGCCGGGGCAGGAATCGAAAAAAGAACAGGAGTTGTTTCTTGTGATGGAGCAGCAGCACAGCGGCACCGAGTTTTTCATTGACGGCAACGGCGTTGCGGACCTTGGCCTGATCGCCACCCCCGGCGCCCACGAACTGACCGCGCTGATCGACAGCCACCTGGTCCGTTGGGCCAACCGCAAAGGCCTCAACAAGGAGACCTTCATCATTCCCAGCGAGTGCCCCCGCTTTTCGTCCGGCGACGGCAAGGGCGTGATCAAGAACACCGTGCGCGGCGACGACCTCTATTTCGTGGTGGACGTGGGCAACTACAGCTGCAAGTACCGGCTGTTCAGCTCGGAAAACAGCATGAGCCCCGACGACCACTACCAGGACCTGAAGCGCCTGATCCAGGCCGCCAGCGGCAAGGCTCACCGCATCACCGTCATCATGCCGCTGCTTTATGGCAGCCGCCAGCACCGCCGCACCTACCGCGAGAGCCTGGACTGCGCCTACGCTTTGCAGGAGCTGCAGGGCATGGGCGTGGCCAACATCATCACCTTCGACGCCCACGACCCCCGGGTGTCCAACGCGGTGCCCCTGATGGGCATGGACAACGTGATGCCCACCTACCAGGTGATGAAGGCGATGTTCAAGCACATCCCCGACTTCAAGCCCACCCCCGACAGCTTCATGGTCATCAGCCCCGACGAGGGCGCCATCAACCGCAACATGTACTACGCCAGCGTGCTGGGCGTGAACCTGGGCATGTTCTACAAGCGGCGCGACTACAGCCGCGTGGTGAACGGCCGCAACCCCATCGTCGCCCATGAGTATCTGGGCGAGAGCGTGGAAGGCAAGGACGTGTTCATCGCCGACGACATCATCTCCTCCGGCGAAAGCATGCTGGACATCGGCTATGAACTGAAAAAGCGGGGCGCAAAGCGCATCTTCTGCAACGCCACCTACGCCATCTTCACCGCCGGCCTGGCCGAGTTCGACAAGGCATACGAGAACGGCATCATCAGCGGCGTGTTCGGCACAAACCTGACCTACCGCACCCCCGAGCTGCTGAGCCGCGAGTGGTTCCACGAGGTGGATGTGTCCAAATACATCGCCTACTTTGTGGCCGCCATCAACCACGACATGAGCGTGAGCAGCATCATCGACCCCCACGCCAAGATCGAAGCCCTGCTGCAACGCTACGGAGTGAAATAATCAGGCGGTTTATTACAGGTTGTAAAAAAATTTGATGAAAAAAGCCCTGGCCGACGCAGGCCAGGGCTTTTTTGCTTGGAAAGAGGGACGGGTTCAGTCACCGCAGTGGCCGCCGCAGGCATGCCCGGCGCCGCCGCAGTCGTGGCCGTGGCTGCCGCAGTCGTGGCCGTGGCTGCCGCAGTCATGGCCCTCGCCGTGGTCCTCGTGGTGGGCGCAGACGGCGTCCGGGTCAAAGGCCAGACGGCCCTCGGCCAGCGCCTCCGCCGCGGCGTCGGCGCTGCCGGTGACCCCGGCGTACACCGTGATGCCCGCCGCGGCCAGAGCGGTGCGGGCGCCGCCGCCGATGCCGCCGCAGACCAGGGCGTTCACCTTGTTCGCCGCCAGCAGGCCCGCCAGCGCCCCGTGGCCGCTGCCATTGGTGGGCAGCAGGGCGCTGCCCGCCACCTTGCCCCCTTCGATCTCGTAGACCATGAAGGCGGCGCTGTGGCCGAAGTGCCCAAAGACCTGACCAGCCTCGTAGGGAATAGCAACTTTCATTTGTTCCATGCTCCTTTTGAAAGGGCGGCCGAAGGTTCGGCCGCCCGGTTTGTTTGATTTCATTATCCCCCCGGCGGCGGCAAAAGTCAAGGCAGGGGCGCCTTCACCGCCCGCAGCAGCGGGGTGTGGTCATCCGGCGGCAGGAAGCCCAGCACCTCCACCGCGGCGAATCCCCCCGCCCGCAGGGCATCCAGTTCGTGCTCCAGGGTGAGGGGCGTGTCGAAGTGGAGAAAAGCATCCTCCGGCACCTTGTCCCGTGCCCGGCGGCGGGCGGCTTCGGCAAAGGCCATCTCTTCCATCTCCGGGGTGGAGGCAATGTAGTCGCATTCCAGAAAGACCCCGCCGGGCCGCAGCCAGCGGTGCACCTTTGCAAAGAGCTCCGCCTTTTTGGCCGCGCTCACATGGTGCAACGTCTCAAAGGCCACCACTGCGTCGAAGGGGGCGTCCTCCGGCTCCCAGCTGAAGTAGTCCGCCTGCACCAGCGTCAGGGCTTTGCCGGGGTGCTTGCGCCGCAGCAGGTCCAGCATGCCCCCCGCCAGGTCCACGCCGGTGACTTCGAGGTTAGGCAGGCGGCGGAAGATGCAGTCCAGTTCCAGCCCGGTGCCGCAGCCCAGGTCCAGAAGGCGCTTGGTGCCGCCGGGCAGTTCCCGGGCCATCCATTGGTATTGGGCCGCCCAGGGGGCCATGTGGGCCTCGTACTCCCCGGTGCGGGCGTCGAAAAAGGCCGCCATGCCTTCCAACGGCTCGTCCCGGGTGGCGGCCAGCCAGCGGCGGAATTCCTCGGTGTTTTTCTCCATATCCTTTCCTCACAATTCCTTGCGCAGCACCAGCGCGCTGCTGGTCTTTTCGCCCCAGGTAAGAAGCACCCGCTCGCTGCCCTCGTAGCCCAGCCGCCGCCAGAAGGGCAGGGGATTGCCAGGGTGGCCGTCCACCACGTCGATGCGCACTGTGCGGCTGCCGCCTGCGCGCAGGCGCTCTTCCAGCAGCGATGCGCACCGCCGCCCCAGCCCGCGGCCCTGGGCGGCGTGATGGAGGATGAGCAGGGAGAGATAAGCCCCCTCGCCGCCCCGCAGATCGGCGGCGGCCACCGCAGGGCCCCCCTCGCCTTCGGTGATGAGAAAGGAAGAAAAGCCCGCCCCGGCCATTTCCTCCAGTTCAGACAGAAGGAACGCCTCGTCCACCTGCCTTTGGCCCAGGTGATGGGCAAGAAAAGCAGGGTTCGAATTGTAAATAGCCGCAAGTTCCGGCGCGTCCTGCCGGGCGGCGGGGCGAAGAAACAGCTCCACAGCCCACCCTCCTTTCTTTGAAAAGAGCATACCACAACGGCGCGCAAAAGGCAACGCAGGGCCGAAGGGCGGGGGAAAGGGGAAGTTTTGCCGCATTTTGCGCTTGCGACGCCCTGCGGCAAAAAACGAAGGGGCAGGGGCATATACTTGGGACGAATGCCGGCGGCGGATGGCCGCCGGTGGTACCACAGCAGCCGCGGCGGCCCGCCGCGCATACGGCCAGGGCCGCCGCCGCGCTGACAACCCAGGAAGAAAAACGAGGTGGAGGAAGATGAACGAACACTTGCGCGCTCTGCGCCTGCGCCGCCGGCTGGAAGAGGCGGGCCCTGTTCTGTGGCAGGCGGCGGCGGGCGTCGGCGGCTTTTCCCTGGCGGCGGGGGGCGTTTTCGGCGGGCTGCATCCCTTCGGCCTGTCGCTGGTGCTGGGGGTGGGGCAGAGCTGGCTCCAGAGCGCCGCGGCGGGGGCGGCTTTGGGGTATCTTGCCCTGCTGGACCCGGTGGACAGCCTGCGCTGGCTGGCGGCTTTGGCCTCCGCGCTGGCGGGGCGCTGGCTCTTCCGCACCGCCTTCTGGCCCGCCGCCGCGGCGGGCTGCGGCACGCTGCTGCTGGTGCAGCTGATGCTTTCGGCGGCGGGCCTGTCCACCCCGGCGGCGGCCTTCGCCACCCTGGGGGCCGCCCTGCTGGCGGCGGCCGGAGGTTTTGCGCTGGCAAAAACGGCCAGGGCCCGGCCACGCCCTGCCGCCCCGCTGGCGGGGCAGGCCTTCCCCCTGGCGATGCTGGCCCTGCCCGCCCTGTGCGCCGTGCCTGCCGGCCCTCTTCAGCCTGCCGTGGCGGCGCTGGCGGCGGCGGGCCTGTGGCTGGCCTACCGGGGCCGCGTGCGGGACTGCGCCGCCCTCTGCGCGGCGGGGGCGGTGATGCTCACCGCCGCCGACCCGGACCTGGCCTTCGCGGGCCTGGGGGTGACGGCGGGCTGCCTTGCCGCCGCCTTCCTCACCCCCGGCGAGCGGATGGGCAGCGCTGCGGTGTTTCTGGGCGCTTCGGTGCTGTGCAGCCTGGCCGCGCCTTCGCCAAAGGCCCTGCTGGGCTTTCTGGCCAGTGCGGCGCTGGGGGAGGCCGCTTTCTTCGCCCTGCCCCGCCGCTGGCTGGCGGCCCTGCCCGGCCAGGCGGAGCCGGTGGCCGAGAGCGCCGCCCGCCCCCGCGTGGCCAGCGCCGTGGGCCAGCTGGAGCATGTGGCCCAGGCCCTCACCGGCATCGCGGACACGGTGGACAGCGTTTACAAGACCCTGCCCAAAAAAGGGGAGAGCTACAACTGGGTGATGGACCATGTGGCGGAGGAGCTCTGCCGCAGCTGCGGCCAGCGGGAGCGCTGCTGGGTGGAGCACTATTCCGACACGGTGGACGGCTTTCTGCGCCTCAAGCCCATTCTGGAACAGCAGGGCCGGGCGGCACTGGAGCAGCTGCCGGGGCAGTTCTGCCGCTGCGTGCACCCGGTGGAGCTGTGCAGCGCGGCGGGGCGGGCCTACACCCTCTTCCGCAGCCGGCGGGAGAGCCGGGTGCGGGCCCAGGCCATGCGCAGCGCCCTCACCGAGCAATACACCGCCATGGCCCAGGCGCTGGGCCAGATGGCGGGCCAGCTGGGGCAGACGGTGGCCCCCGACGAGGGAAAGACCGCCCGCCTTTCGGCGCTGCTGGCCTCCTTGGGGCTGGAACCGCTGGAGGCCCAGCTGGGCTACGACGCCTCCGGGCGGCTGCGGGGCACCGTGAGCGTGAGCCGCACCGCCTTTTCCGACGAGGAGCTGGCGGAACTGGGCAAGGAGGCCTCGGCCATCTGCCATCGGGTGCTGGCCCCCTTTGCGGTGGACCACACCGGGCCCGTCACCACCCTCACCCTCACCGAGAAAGCGGTGTACGACCCGGTGTTCGGGCTGGCGGCTCACCCGGCCAAAGAGGATGCCTGCGGCGACGCGGTGCAGCAGTTCTGCGACGCGTTTGGCAGCGCCCACCTTCTGCTCTGCGACGGCATGGGGGTGGGCAGGCCCGCCGCCATCGACGGCGCCCTGGCCTGCACCCTGGCGGCAAAACTGCTGAAAGCGGGCTTTGCCGCCGAAAGCGCGGCCCGGCTGGTGAACGTGGCGCTGGCCCTCAAGAGCGACGAGGAGAGCGCCGCCACCCTGGACCTGGTGAGCGTGGACCTTTACACCGGGCGGACCAGCCTCTTTAAGGCCGGGGCCTGCCCCACCTTTGTGGTGCGGGGCGGCAAGGCCGAACCGGTGGAGGCCGCGGGCCTGCCGGTGGGCATTCTGAGCAGCGTGGTGGGGGAGGGCCGCACCCTGACCCTCCACGAAAAAGAACTGGTGGTGCTGGTGAGCGACGGGGCGCTGGTGGACGGCCCCGGCTGGATCTGCCAGCAGCTGGAACTCTGCGCCGCCATGGGCAGCACCCCCGCCGAGACCGCCCGCATCCTGGCGGACATGGCCAAGGGCCGGGTCAGCCGCAGCGCCCACCCGGACGACATCACCGTGGCAGTGCTGGCGCTGGAAAAGGCGGTTTGATAAAAAGAATACGGCGCTCCTGCGCGGCCCCTGCGGGCCCGGAGGGGCGCTTTTTGCGTTCGCGGCCATGGGGGCGACAGGGGCCGCCTCGCCGCTTTTTATGGCCGCCGCCCGGCCCTGCCGCCGCACAGGGCAGCTTTCCGCCCGCCGCCCGGCTTTTGAAAAAACTGTGAAAAGGGGCGCGCAGGGGTTGCAATTATCTTCTACATCGTGTAGGATTAAATCAACGACAAGATGTAGAAAATGGAGGCGGAAGGAATGAAACTCTCCGACGCAGAACTGGAGATCATGGAAAAAGTTTGGGAGCTGGGCGCGCCGGTCACGGCGGCGCAGCTCACCGAGCGGATGGCGGAAAAGGGCTGGAAGCCCTCCACCCTGCTCACCTTCCTGGCCCGCATGGTGAACAAGGGGGCGCTGGCGGTGGAAAAGCGTGGCAAGCAGAACGTCTACCGGGCATTGGTGAGCGCCGACGCCTACCGTGCCGGGGCCGCCCGGGAACTGCTGGGCCGGTATTACAGCGGCAGCGTCAAGAGCATGGTGGCGGCGCTGTACGACGGGAAGGGCCTCTCCGACGGGGAACTGGCGGAGCTGCGGGCCTGGCTGGAGGAGGAGGTGAAGGGCCGTGAATGAGCTGTTCTACTCTCTGGTGCTGCCCCTTTCGGCGGCGGGCGGGCTGGCGGTGCTGGCCTGTCTGGCTCTCTCGCCGCTGCTGAACAAGCTGCGGCCCGCCGCCCGGACAAGGGCGCTGGCGGCGGCCTTCCCCTTCTTCCTTTTGCCGGTGGGGCCGGTGCTGGCGCTGCTCTTCGCGGCAAGGCCCGCCCCGGTGGCCGCGCCTCTGGCCCCGGTGGGCCGGGTGCTGCACACGGCGGCCCGCGCCGCCCAAAGCGCCGCCCCGGCGGCGCTGCCCGCCGAGACTGCCGCCGCGGCTCCCGCGCTCGACCCGGCGGCCCTGGTGCTGGCGGCGCTGCCCTGGGTCTGGGTCGCAGGGGTGCTGGCCTGCACCCTATGGCAATGGGGCCGGTACCTGTGCTTTGCCCGGGGCCTCCGCCGCCTTTCCGCCCCGGCCCAAGGGGAGCGGGACGCCCTGTGGCAGGAGGTGTGCGCCCAGGCGGGCGTGGCCCGTGTGCCCCGGCTGCGGGCCTGCCCCGGCCTTTCCGGCCCGGTGATGGCCGGCCTTGCGCGCCCGGTGCTCTATCTGCCGGAAGGGATGCCCCTGGCCCGGCTGGAACTGGCCCTGCGCCACGAGGCCGCCCATCTGAGCCGGGGCGATCTGTGGGCCAAGGCGCTGGTGCGCTGGTGCTGCCGGCTGCACTGGTTCAACCCCCTGTGTGCCCTCCACGCGGCCCGCTGGAGCCGGGCCTGTGAATATGCCTGCGACGAAAAAGCCGCCGCCGGGCTGGGCGAAGCCGACCGCCGCGCCTACGGCCTTCTGCTGCTGGACGCGGCCCAAAACCGCCCCCTGCCCGCCGGTGCGGCGGGCCTGGGCGGCCCGCAAAAAGAGATGAAGGCACGGCTGATCGCTCTGCTGCACCCGGCAGCACCCAGCCGCCGCCTCACCGCCGGAGTGGCCGCGGCACTGGCCGCCGCCCTCTGCCTGTCCGCCTGCGCGGCGGCGGGCCTGTCCGCCTCCGACGCGCCGGTGAGCGCCCCGGTGAGCAGCGCCCCGACCCAGCCGCTGGCCGGCGCGTCGTCCTCGCAGGAGCAGGAAGTGCCGGACTCGGCCTCGCAGACATCTGAAGCCCAAAACGGGGCCGAAGCAGACAGCGCCCAGCCACCCGCCTCCCAAAGCGGAGCCGAAGCGGACAGTGTGCCGCCCGCCTCCCAAAGCACCGTGCAGGCAGACGGCATACAGCAGACGGGAGAGCTTATCTGGCCGGTGCCGGAGTATACAGGAGTCAGCCGCTGGAAGAGCGACTACCACAAGGGGGCGGACGTGATGGCTCCCAAGGGCAGCGAAGTGCTGGCCATGGCCGACGGCACCGTGACCATGGCACAGTTCCATTACAGCTACGGCAACGTGGTGCAGATCGACCACGGCAACGGCCTTTCCACCCTTTACGCCCACCTGGAAAGCATCAGCGTGGCCGAGGGGGACACGGTGGCCCAGGGCCAGCAGGTGGGCACGGTGGGCTCCACCGGCAACAGCACCGGCATCCAGTGCCATGTGGAGGTCCGCCAGGACGGCGCGCTTCTGGACCTGCACGATTACTTTCCCGACGCCTGACCGCGAAAACGCAAAAAAGACCGCCCCCGGTGGGGCGGCCTTTTTGGTTCAATGGGAAGAGAGGCTTACGCCTTGTTCACGCTGCCGAACAGCTCCATCTTCTCCTTGACGGTGGCCTTGATGGCCTCAAAGCCGGGCAGCAGCAGCTTGCGGGGGTCGTAGCCCTTGCCCTGCTGGTCCTTGCCGGCCTCGATGTAGGCGCGGGTGGCGGCGGCGAAGCTCAGCTGGCACTCGGTGTTCACGTTGATCTTGGACACGCCCAGGCTGATGGCCTTCTGGATCATGTCGGCGGGGATGCCGGTGCCGCCGTGCAGCACCAGGGGGATGCCGCCGGTGGCCTCGTGGATCTTGCCCAGGGCGTCAAAGTCCAGGCCCTTCCAGTTGGCGGGGTACTTGCCGTGGATGTTGCCGATGCCGGCGGCCAAAAAGTCGATGCCCAGGTCCGCGATGCGCTTGCACTCGGCGGGGTCGGCCACTTCGCCGGCGCCCACAACGCCGTCTTCCTCGCCGCCGATGGAGCCCACCTCGGCCTCCACGGAAACGCCCATCTCATGGGCCAGCTTCACCAGCTCGGTGGTCTTGGCCACGTTCTCGTCGATGGGGTAGTGGCTGCCGTCGAACATGATGCTGGAGAAGCCGGCCTCCAGGCAGGCCTTGGCGCCTTCGTAGCTGCCGTGGTCCAGGTGCAGGGCCACAGGCACGGTGATGTTCAGGGTCTCCACCATGGCCTTCACCATGGCGGCCACGGTCTTGTAGCCGGTCATGTATTTGCCCGCGCCCTCGGAAACGCCCAGGATCACCGGGCTGTTCATCTCCTGCGCGGTGAGCAGGACGGCCTTGGTCCACTCCAGGTTGTTGATGTTGAACTGACCCACGGCATAGTGGCCGTCCCGGGCCTTTTTCAGCATTTCAGTGGCGGAAACTAACATTATTTATGACCTCCGATCGTTTGGATGGGATGTTTTCCTCAAACAGTATACCCCATCGTGCCGCCAAAATCAATCGCCGCGGCGTGGTTTTGCGGTTTTTTTGTCTGCTTTCCCACGGGGAAGGCTGGCCCTGGCATAATCGAAGATGAACTGCTGGGCAATGCCCTGATAGGGCCGGCAGCACGCCGGCGCGCCCCGGGGGAAAAGCCGCGCCATTGCCCGCTTCATCCACACGTCCATGGGCACCACGCTCCAGCGGGAGAGGCTGTAAAGCAGCACGCAGTCCGCCACTTTGGGGCCAACCCCTTTGATGGTCATCAAAAGGGCTCGAGCCCCGGCGTCGGGCAGGGCGGCAAGCGCCGCCTCGCTCACCTGCCCAGAGGCTACCTTGCGGGCCGCGTCGATGAGATACTCCGCCCGCCAGCCCGCCCGCAGGAAGGCCAGGTCCTCCGGCTGGCGGGCGGCCAGCACCTGGGGCGCGGGGAAGGAATAAAGTCCCTCGCCCAGCTTTTCCCCCAGCCCTTCGCACAGCCGCCCGGTGATGGCCGCGATGCGGGGGATGTTGTTGTTCTGGCTGATGATAAAGCAGCACAGCGTTTCAAAAAAGGGCTGGCGCAGCACCCGGATGCCGGGGCGGTGCTCCACGCACGCCGCAAGCCGCTTGCTGCCGGCGCAAAAGCGCTGCAGCAGGGCAGGGTAGTCCATGTCCAGCGCAAAGTAGCTTTCCCAGAAGGCCCGGTCCGTTTCCTCCGCGCCCTCCAGAATAAGGGCCGCGCCCTCCATGCGGGCGGTCACCGCCCGCCCGGCGGTCACGCCGGCCCATCCGCCGCCCTCCAGCGGCCGCCACAAAAAGGTCTGCCCGCAGCCAAGGGTGGCGTCCAGGTCCAGCCCGCGGGTGTTTTCAAGCAGCAGCATGGCGTCTCCTTTCAATCAAGATGCGTTCCTGCTTTGTACGATAGCGGCCAAACGGCCCAAAGTCAAGGCCGCGGGGACAGACCGGCGGGAGGTAAATAAAGAGAAAAAAGGGGCAAAATCCCTGTAAAAACCGTCGAAATTCCAATATTGACAGGCCGTTTATAACCCTTTGTTTACGGAAAAACTTTCAACAACGCTGTGGAAAACCGGGTTGAAAACCCGGCGGGCTGTGGAAAAAGTGCCCCGGACAGGCTGTTTTTTAACATTTTCCACAGGGTTTTCAACATGTGGAAAGTTAAAAGTAGAATTACGGTGTGTATAACGGTCTTTACAAAGGGATCGGCGTGGTTTCTACCGCCAAAGATTCTGCATAAATTTTTGCAGAAATGTCCAAAATCCCGCCGGGGCATGCCCGCCGCAGGGCGGCGGCGTCGAAAGGGGCCGAAACTTTGTGCCAAACACTGGCAAAACCCGCGGCGGGGTGGTATACTTTTTTTGTATGCATCACCGAGAGAAAACGGCGGTTTGTGCCGCTGCTGACAAAAAGGAGCCATCATGCGCAACAGCCCTGAAAAACACGACAGAGGCGCTCTGGAGCAGAGCCTCGTTTACGGCAGGAACCCGGTGGCCGAACTGCTGAAAAGCGGCGCCGGGGTGGACACTGTGCTGCTCAGCGAAGGCCTGCCCGACGCGGCGGCCTCCTACTACGCCGCCCTTGCCAAACAGGCAGGCGCGGTGGTCAAGCGGGTGCACCCGGGCAAGCTGCGGGCCAGCTGCGGCACCGACAGCCACCAGGGCGTGGCGGCCTATGCCTCCTCCATCTCCTACGCCAGCCTGGAGGACCTGCTGGCCGCCGCCCGCGAAAAGGGAGAAGCGCCCTTTTTGGTGCTGGCCGACGGGGTGGAGGACCCCCACAACCTGGGCGCGGTCATCCGCTCGGCTCTGCTGTGCGGGGCCCACGGCGTGGTCATCCCCAAACGGGGCGGGGCGGCGGTCACCCCCACGGTGCTGAAAAGCAGCGCCGGGGCGGCGGCCCGCCTGCCGGTGGCCCGGGTGGCCAACATCGGCGAGAGCATCCGCCGCCTCAAGGAGCAGGGCGTGTTCGTCTACTGCGCCGACATGGACGGCCAGCCCCTGGAAAAAGCCGACCTCACCGGCCCGGTGGCGCTGGTGCTGGGCAGCGAGGGCAAGGGCGTCAGCCCGCTGGCGCGCAAACTGTGCGACGGCGCGGTGAGCCTTTCCATGGCCGGGCGCGGCACCGGGGTGGACAGCTTTAACGTCTCGGTGGCGGCGGGCATCATCCTCTACGAGATCGCGCGGCAGCGCCGCTGAACACATACGCCCCGCAGGGCATGGAGGGATCGACAAGTGCCAGACAATAAATTTTCCGGCTCGGTGGACGAGATCTTGGAAACACTCAAGCAGCAGCAGGCGGCGGCCCCGGCCAGCGACCGGGCGGTGGACGAGATCCTGGCCGGCCTGGGCCTGGGGGACGGCCTGCCCCTGCCGCCGGCGCAGGAAGCGCCGGCCCCCCAGGCGCCCGGCGCGCCCAAGGCCCGGCCCGCCGCGAACGAGGCGGAAGAAAAACCGGCCCCGGCCCGGCCCGCCCCGCAACAGCAGGCGCGCCCGGCCCCGGCCCGGCCCGCGAAGGCCCAGCCCGCCCCCAAGGCCGAGGCTGCCCGCCCCGCCCCCAAGGCGCAGCCCGCCAAAACGCAGGAGGCGCCCCGCCGGGAGGCCCCGGCGGAAAGGCCCGCCCGGCGCACGGTGCAGCGCCCGGCGGCAAAGCCCGCCGAGGCAAAGGCCCCCGCGGCGCAAAGCGAGGCCGACGAGGTCATCCGCCAGGTGCAGCAGACGGTGGCCGCCCCGGCGCCCCCCTCGCCGGATGCGATGCAGCAGCTCACCGGCACCATCAGCGAGACGATGCAGTTCGACGCGGAGTTCCAGAAGTTTTTCAGCGAGAGCGTGGCGGTCATCCCCGACGAGGAGCCGGAGCAGCACCCGGGCTTTTTCGCCCGTTTTTTGCGCCACAAGGACGACGGCGCCGGCTTTGAGGAGGACGACGAGCTGAGCGAGACCGGGGAGGTCAAGGTGGACGAGCCCACCCTGATGATCCCCAACCCCGCCCGCGCGCCCCAGCCGGAGGAGGAGCCGGTGGCCCTGCCCATGAGCGGCGGGCCTGCCCGGCCGGCGGAGCCTGACGGGGGGGGCGCGCCCGAAGAAGGGGACACCGGCGTCATCGAGCTGGAAGGGCTGGACGACGGCGCCACCCGGACGCTGGACGATCTGGACGAGGCCGCGGGCAGCATCCGCTTTGAGGACGGGCCCGCCGAAGAGCCTGAAGAAGAGCCCGCCCGGAAGAGGGGCTTCCTGCCCCGGATGTTCGGCGGCGAAGCGCCCGCCGAGGCTGTGTTCGACGAGCCGGAGCAGCCGGAAACCATCGACGACTACGAGGACCCCGCCGACGCAGGCGCGGTGCAGGCGGACCTGGACGGCATGCGCCGGATGCTGGCGCTGCGCACGGCGCTCACCGGCATCCTGACGGTGCTGCTGCTCTATCTGGGCCTGGCGGTGGGCGCAAGCCCCCTGCCGCCCATCGGCCCCATCGACCCGGCCGCCGCCCCCGCCGCCTATCTGGCGGTGCACCTGATCGCCCTGCTGGCGGCCTGCGCCGTGAACTGGCGGGTGTTCGCAAGCGGCGTGCCTGGCATCTGGGGCCGCCCCAGCGCCGACACCATCCCCGCCCTGGCGGCTGCGGCCGCGCTGGTGCAGCTGGTGGTGCAGCTGGTGGGCGCAGACAAGTTCGAGGCGGACAAGCTCACCCTCTTCGCCGCCCCTGCGGCGCTGCTGCTGACCCTTGACGCCTTCGGGCGCTTTGTGATGCAGGGCGTGGTGGCGCGCAACTTCCGCATGGCCAGCGCCGGCAGCGACCACACCGCATCGGTGCCTCTGGCCGACGCCGAGCTCACCGCCCGGCTGGCCCAGGGCCTGGGCGAGCCGGAGCCCTGCCTGCTGCTGAACCGGCCCACGAGCCTGGTCAAGGGCTTTTTGCGCCAGAGCTTTTCCCTGCGCGCCAGCGACGGCCTGGCCCAGAAGCTGAGCTGGGGCCTGCTGGGCGCCGCCCTCGCCGGCGCGCTGGTCAGCCTCTTCGCGGGCCACGGCGGCGTGGCCGCCGTCAACGCGCTGGCAGGCGCTCTGTGCCTGGGCGGGCCGCTGGCCGCCACCCTTTTGAGCGCCGTGCCCAGCCTGCTGGCCCAGAAGAGCGCCGCCCAGGTGGGCGCGGTCATCCCCGGCGCGGCCGCCATGGAGCAGCTGGGCCGCGCCAACATCGCGGTGGTGGGCGCGCGGGACCTGGTGCCCGGCGCCAGCGTGCGGCTGCACGGCATCAAGACCTTCGACAAGCAGCGCATCGACCTGGCCATCCTCTACGCGGCCTCGGTGCTCATCGAGGGCTGCGACACGTTGCGGGATGTGTTCATGACCATCATCCAGGGCAAGACCGAGATGCTCTTCAAGGTGGAGAACCTGGAAAACCTGCCCGGCTACGGCTTCACCGCCTGGGTGAACAACAACCGGGTCATCGTGGGCAACCGGGTCTTCATGCAGCAGCAGGGCCTGGAGATCCCCAGCCTGGACTATGAGAACCGCTACACCAAGGGCAGGCGGCTGCCCGTCTATCTGGCGGTGAGCGGCCGGCTGTTCGCCATGTTCCTGGTGAGCTACAAGGCCAACGTCCAGGTGGCGGCCACCCTGTCCGACCTGCGCCGCCAGGGCGTGTCTTTGCTGGTGCAGAGCGACGACTTCAACCTCACCGGCGAGGGGCTGGAAGTGCTCTACGGCCTGCCCGCGGGCAGCGTGAAGGTGCTTTCCGGCGCCGAGCGGCGCATGCTGGCCCCCCACACCGCCTACGCCGAGGCCAGCGAGGGCTGCATGACCCACATGGGCAGCTTCGCCTCCTTCGTGGGCGGCCTGCGGGCCGCCGCCGGGGCTGCCTGGGGCGAAAAGGTGGCCAGCCTTGTGCAGGCCGCGGGCGTGGGCATCAGCTGCCTGCTGGCGCTGGTGATGGCCTTCACCGGCGGCATCGGCGCGCTGGGCCTGCCGGCTCTGGTGCTGTATCAGGCGGCCTGGGCGGTGCTCACCCTGGCCATGCCTCTTCTCAAAAAATACTGAGCCAAAAACCCCGCCGGGCACGGCCCGGCGGGATTTTTTTGTGCCTTTGGGGCAAATTTCCCGCCCGTCAATAGGCAAATTTCACAAAGGTTTCGGCGGATTTTGTGCGGCACATCCCCCTGTTTTGCAGGGAATTGTCCTTTAAAAATCATACAAACTGTGTTAGAATTTTGTATAGGTTGCTACCGCCGCATTTCCTTTGCAAAACACGCGGTAGAAGAGAGGGTTATTTAGAATGAAGAACTACGCCAACACAAACATCCGAAACATTCTCGTCGCCGGCCACGCCGGCTGCGGCAAGACCACCCTGGTGGAGGCTCTGCTGTACACCACCGGCGCGCTGGAGCGCATGGGCCGCGTGGAAGACGGCAACACCGTCAGCGACTTTGACCCTGAAGAGGCAAAGCGCCGCGCCTCCCTGAACCTGGCGGTGGTTCCCGTGGAGTACGAGGACGTAAAGCTGAATTTTCTGGACACGCCGGGCCTGTTCGATTTTGAGCTGGGCCAGTATGAGGGCATCCAGGCCGCCGGCAGCGTGCTCATCACCGTTTCGGCACGTTCGGGTGTGACCGTTGGCGCGGAGAAGGCCTACCGCCTGGCCGAAAAGATGGGCCGCAGCCGCATGGTGTTCGTCAGCAAGATGGACCTGGAGAACGCCAACTTTTACAAGATTTTGGAAGAACTCAAGACCAAGTTCGGCCCCTCGGTGTGCCCCTGCGTGGTGCCCACCCGCCAGGAGGACGGCACGGTGGTGTATGTGAACCTGTTCAGCCAGAAGGCCTTCAAGTACGAGGGCGGCAAGCAGGTGCAGGTGGCCCTGCCCGAGATGGGCCACCGGCTGGACGGCCTGGTGGAAGCCATGAGCGAAGCCGTGGCCGAGACCGACGACGCTTTGATGGAGAAGTTCTTCTCCGGCGAGGCCTTCACCACCGAGGAGATCGTGGAAGGCCTGGCCAAGGGCTGCAAGAGCGGCATGATCACCCCCGTGTTCTGCGGCAGCGCCGTGAACCTGCAGGCGCTGGACATGCTGCTGTATAACCTCAAGGTCCTGCTGCCCAGCCCCGCCGAGGCGCCCGCCCCCACGGCCCTCACCGCCGGCGGCGAAGTGAAGCTGGAGTGCGACCCGGCGGCCCCCGTGGCGGCCTATGTGTTCCGCACCGTGGCCGACCCCTTCGTGGGCAAGCTGAGCTACGTCAAGGTGTTCAGCGGCACCCTCACCGCCGCCTCCAACCTGGTGAACGCCCGCACCGGCGAAGCCGAGCGCTTCGGCAAGCTGTTGAACATGCGGGGCAAAAAGCAGACCGATGTGGACTCCATCGCCGCCGGCGACATCGGCGCGGTGACCAAGCTCTCCGCCGCCCAGACCGGCGACACCCTGTGCGACCCCGCCCGGGTGGCCGCCCTGCCCGCCGCCGCCTTCCCCAACCCCACCCTGTCCATGGCCATCCGCGTGACCAAGAAGGGCGACGAGGGCAAGATCGGCGCGGCGCTGGCCCGTCTGATGGAGGAGGACCGCACCCTGGCCTACCGTGTGGATGCGGAGACCGGCCAGCAGATCATCTCCGGCCTGGGCGAGCAGCATCTGGACGCCGTTGTGGCCAAACTGAAGGCCAAGTTCGGCGTGGATGTGGAGCTCACCGCCCCCCGTGTGGCCTACCGTGAATCGGTGCGCAAAAAGTGCAAGGCCCAGGGCCGCCACAAGAAGCAGACCGGCGGCCACGGCCAGTTCGGCGACGTGTGGATCGAGTTCGAGCCCTGCGACAGCGAAGAGCTGGTGTTCGAGGAGAAGGTGTTCGGCGGCAGCGTGCCCAAGAACTACTTC
This sequence comes from Candidatus Allofournierella excrementigallinarum, assembly GCF_944388085.1. NCBI lineage: Bacteria > Bacillati > Bacillota > Clostridia > Eubacteriales > Oscillospiraceae > Allofournierella > Candidatus Allofournierella excrementigallinarum. Next base: position 24,400 of record NZ_CALXHK010000025.1, read on the forward strand.
CCCGCGGTGGAAAAGGGCCTGCGCCAGGCTGCCAGGCACGGCGTGCTGGCGGGCTACCCCGTGGTGGGCCTGAAAGCCACCCTGCTGGACGGCAGCTACCACCCCGTGGACTCCAGCGAAATGGCCTTCATCATGGCCGCCAAGCTGGCCTATAAAGCCGCTCTGCCCGAGGCCGGCCCGGTCATCCTGGAACCCTTCGGCACCCTGCGCGCCCACGTCCCCGGCGACAACACCGGCGACATCATGGGCGACGTGACCAAGCGCCGCGGCCGCGTTCTGGGCATGAGCCCCGACGAGGACGGCCTGCAGGTGGTGGAGGCGGAGGTGCCTCTGGCCGAAATGCAGGACTTCACCACCTTCATGCGCCAGCTGACCCAGGGCCGGGGCCACTTCACCCTGGACTTCGTGCGCTACGAGCCGCTGCCCTCCAACCTGGAAGGCAAGGTCATCGAGGAAGCCAAGAAGCTGGGCGGCGGCGCCGAGGACGAGGAGTGATCCCCTTGCAGCCTGAAGCATGGGCATAAACCACCGCCCGGCTGCATACAATGAACAAAGCAAGCGCAAACGGACCCACCGGTGGCCGGACGGCTGGCGGTGGGCCGTTTTTTGCGGCACAAAAAAGGCGGTCGGTTTTTGGCGAAATAGCTGAAAACAATTGCTCAATCTTGACAGTGACGGTTAAATCAGCTATACTACGGAAATTGGGACATGTGCGGGCCGTATCCTCGGCCTGCTGCCCGATGGTGCGCACTGCGCACGGGCCCAAAGCCAAAAAAACGCACGTGTGGTGCGAAAACATTATCGTTAGGGAGCATTCAAAGCAATGAGCATGAAGGAACTCGTTATGACCCGCGCCGGCCTTGAGGCGCTGGAAAACGAACTGGAAGAACTCAAGACGGTCCGCCGCAAGGACGTGGCCGAGAAGATCAAGGTGGCCCGCGGCTTCGGCGATCTGTCGGAGAACAGCGAATACGACGAAGCCAAGAACGAGCAGGGCTTCATTGAGAGCCGCATCGCCCAGCTGGAGGCCATGCTCAAGCACGCCCGCGTCATCGACAACGACGAACTGAGCCTGGAAAATGTGGCGGTGGGCACCCATGTGAAGATCGAGGACGAGGACGGCGAGGTGGAGGAGTACGACATCACCGGCTCCACCGAGGCCGACCCCCTGAACGGAAAGATCAGCGACGAGAGCCCTGTGGGCGCCGGCCTGCTGGGCAAAAAGGCGGGCGAGACCGCCGAGATCACCCTGCCGGGCGGCGCCACCGTGGTCTACAAGGTGGTGGAGATCACCCGCTCAGCGCTGTAAGGGCCTTTTTGGCTGCAAAACACAAGGAAATTCTGCAAAAACAGGTGCCATGGCACCTGTTTTTGTGTTATAATAAGGCTTACTGTAGACAAGGGCCGCACCGCGGCCGTTTTGCACCGCAAAGGAGAGAATAGAATGGCACAGACGAACCAGACCCCGGGCAACGGGGAGATGACCCGGCAGGAGTACAACGAGCTGGTGGCCATCCGCCGCCAGAAGCTGGCCGACCTGCAGCAGGCGGGCAAGGACCCCTTCCACATCACCCGGTGGCCCCAGGCGGATTTTGCCGCCGAGGTGAAGGAAAACTTCCAGGACCTGCCCGAGGACGCCGCCCCCGAAGACCACCGCCAGGTGTGCATGGCGGGCCGGATGATGAGCAAGCGGGTGATGGGCAAGGCCAGCTTTGCCGACCTGCGGGATACCACCGGCGACATCCAGATGTATGTCAAGCGGGACGATGTGGGCGCGGACGTGTATCAGGAGTTCAAAAAGTTCGACATTGGCGACATCGTGGGCGTGCGGGGCTATGTGTTCCGCACCAAGATGGGCGAGATCAGCGTGCATGTCACCGAAGTGGCGCTGCTGTCCAAGAGCCTTTTGCCCCTGCCCGAGAAGTTCCACGGCCTGAAGGACCAGGAGACCCGCTACCGCCAGCGGTATGTGGACCTCATCGTCAACCCCGAAGTGCGCCGCGCCTTTGAGGTGCGCAGCCGTTTCATCCGCTATATGCGCCGCTATCTGGACGAGCGTGGTTACATGGAAGTGGAGACCCCCGTGCTGAACACCATTGCCGGCGGCGCGGCGGCCCGGCCCTTCATCACCCATCACAACACCCTGGACATCGACATGTACATGCGCATCGCCACCGAGCTGCCCCTCAAGCGGCTCATCATCGGCGGCATCGACCGGGTGTATGAGATCGGGCGCATCTTCCGCAACGAGGGCATGGACCCCAAGCACAACCCCGAGTTCACCACCGTGGAGCTGTATCAGGCTTATGCCGACTTCCACACCATGATGGACATCGCCGAGGGCATCCTCTCCGGCGCGGCCAGGGAAATTCTCGGCACCTATCAGGTGGAGTGGCAGGGCGAGCAGGTGGACCTGACCCCCGGCTGGCGCCGCCTGACCATGGTGGACGCGGTGCGCGAGTATGCCGGGGTGGACTTTGCCGCCATCACCGGCGACGCCGAGGCCGTGGCCGCCGCGGGGGCCATCGGCGTGGAGCTTGCGGACGCCGCCGAAAAGACCTGGGGCAACGCCCTGTATGCCTGCTTCGACCAGAAGGTGGAGGAGAAGCTGGTGCAGCCCACCTTCATCACCATGTACCCCGTGGAGGTCTCGCCGCTGACCAAGCGCAGCCCGGAAGACCCCCGCCTCACCGAGCGCTTCGAGCTGTTCATCTGCCGCAGCGAGCTGGCCAACGCCTACTCCGAGCTGAACGACCCCATCGACCAGCGCCAGCGCTTTGAAAAGCAGGTGGAGCAGCGCCAGCGCGGCGACGAGGAGACCGAGATGATGGACGAGGATTTCCTCACCGCCATGGAGTACGGCATGCCCCCCACGGGCGGCATGGGCATGGGCATCGACCGGTGCGTCATGCTGCTCACCGGCAGCACTTCCATCCGGGACGTCATCCTGTTCCCCACGATGAAGCCTCTGGACTGACGGACAGCCCGCAAACCCGCAGGAAACCCGGGGTTGTGAGGAATCAGGTTTCCTGCAGTTACAACGATTTTACTGCAAATGAAAATCCCTGGATGAAAAAACACGGGGCCGCCGGTACGCCGGCGGTCCCGTTCTGTTATATCGGTGCGGAGCTGCACGAAAATAAGAGAAGGTTTCCTGTTAAAGGCGTTCGAAAGATTACGGCGGAGGAAAAAGGTTGTGGGACATGAAAAACGCCACAAGCTCAGGCTATGGCGGAAATACGATTGATTTTCCCTTACAGACGTATAGTATCCCTTAAAACTGATATACTGATAAGGGAAAGTTTTCTCCTGGAGTTGAACTTTCCCTTATTATATGGTAAAATTTAAGGGAATGAAGGGAGGGTAAGGGTATGCGTACATTCAATTACTCCGCGATTCGGGAACAGAAGTGGGACTCAGAGATTTTGGGCCTGGTCGCGGCGATTTATAAAGAAGCCGGAAAGCAGGAACTGTACCTGAAACAGCGGCCAGAGGAATTGGAGAAACTGGTAGAGATCGCAAAGGTGCAGAGCACCGAGGCATCCAATGCCATTGAGGGCATCGTGACCACAAACACCCGTATCCGACAGCTTGTGGAGGAGAAAACAGCGCCGAGAAACCGGGACGAGCAGGAGATCGCAGGTTACCGGGATGTGCTGAACCTCATTCACGAGAACTTCGACGCCATCCCCATCACCCAGAACTACATCCTGCAGCTCCACAAGATCCTCTACAGCCACATGAACAATCCCATGGCGGGCAGGACCAAAAGCGTGCAGAATTACATCAGCGCCACCTATCCCGACGGCCATGTGGAGACCTTGTTTACGCCACTGGCTCCCTATGAAACGCCGGAGGCTCTGGACAGAATTTGCGAGGAGTACAACCGGGTCATTGGGAACATGGAAGTGGAGCCGCTCATCGCCATTCCCGTGTTCATCCATGACTTCCTCTGCATTCACCCCTTCAACGACGGAAACGGCAGAATGAGCCGCCTGCTGACCACGTTGCTGCTCTACCGCAGCGGGTTCTATGTGGGCAAATATATTTCACTGGAGGCCAAGATCGCAAAAAACAAGGACCTCTATTATGATGTCCTGGGCCAGGCGCAGATTGGATGGCATGAAGGCACCGAAGATGTAGTGCCGTTCATCAAGTATCTGCTGGGGACCATTCTTTCTGCTTACAAAGACTTTGAAGATCGCTTTGCTCTGGTGGAGACCAAGCTCCCTGCCCTGGAGACTGTGCGCCGGGCGGCCAAGGAGAAGGTGGGCCGGTTTACGAAGCAGGACATTCGGGAATTGTGCCCTTCGCTCAGTATCAGCTCCATCGAAGGGGCGCTGCGGAAATTGGTGGCATCCGGCGAACTGAAACGGGAGGGCGCCGGAAAGAACACCTGCTATTACAGATTAAAATGATTCCCTCAATTATCGAGTCGTTATAAAAATCAAACAGAAGGAAACTGTATACAGAGCGGTTTCTTCCTGCACTTGCATCACCTCTTTCCAGATATGGGTCATCCATACCCGGGGTTTCCGTATCCGGACAAGCTGTATCCGGTTCGTCCTCAAACGGCTGGTCCGTGTCCGGGGGGATGGGGCGTCCCGCAGATGACATACTCTACATCTATGATCTTTCCTTTGTTGTTCCGCAGGCGGTTGCGGGCTATGTACCCAGCTCGCTCCAGCGCCTTTAGAACTGAACCACTTTTTCTGCCCCGGAGCCGGTTGCGGACTCATGGCATCCGGCTCACCTCAGCTCCTAAGGAATGCATCTTATGAAATTGCACGCCGTTCTCCGAATGCGGAATACAGCTGATTCGTGACTCGCCGGAGGTGCAAATCGCTGCTGAAAACCACTTTTTGATGGTTTTTGGGATACAAAAAACGCCATAGGCATTCCTATGGCGTTTGGGAGAGTCAAAGGGCGCTGATATTTCACATCAGCGCCCTTTGCGCCCTGCCAGCATGAAATTTTTGACTTCATACCTCAGGAGGCAGGGGATTGCGCGTCTTTTTTGAGATCATTCGAGCTCGAAGGCGCCGGTATACAGCTGATAGTATTTGCCCTTCAGGGCGATCAGCTCGTCGTGGCTGCCGCGCTCAATGATGCGGCCATGCTCGAGGACCATGATGGCATTGGAGTTCTGAACCGTGGAAAGACGGTGGGCGATGACGAACACCGTCCGGCCGCACATCAGCGCGTCCATGCCTTGTTGCACAATGGCCTCGGTACGGGTATCAATGGAGGAGGTGGCCTCATCGAGGATCATGACCGGAGGATCGGCCACAGCAGCCCGGGCGATGCTCAGCAGCTGCCGCTGGCCCTGGCTCAGGTTGGCGCCGTTGCCGCGGAGCACCGTGTTGTAGCCCTCGGGCAGACGGCGGATGAAGTCGTCTGCGCCGGCCAGCTTGGCAGCTGCGATGCACTCTTCGTCGCAGGCCTCCAGATTGCCGTAGCGGATATTGTCCATGACAGTGCCCGTGAAGAGGTTCGTGTCCTGAAGCACCATACCCAGGGAATGCCGCAGGTCGGCCTTTTTGATCTTGTTGATGTTGATGCCATCGTAGCGGATCTTGCCGTCGTCGATGTCGTAGAACCGGTTGATGAGGTTGGTGATGGTGGTCTTGCCGGCGCCCGTGGCGCCCACGAAGGCGATTTTCTGACCGGGCTTGGCGTAGAGGGAGATGTTGTGGAGGACGATTTTGTCCGGCGTGTAGCCGAAATCCACATCGTAGAACCGAACGTCGCCGGTCAGCTTGGTATAGGTGACGGTGCCGTCGTGGTGGGGATGCTTCCAGGCCCAGATCATGGTGCGCTCGGGGCACTCGGTCAGGGTGCCGTCGGCGTTCTCCCTGGCGTTGACCAGGGTCACATAGCCGTCGTCGGTTTCAGGCTCTTCATCCAGCAGGGAGAAGATCCGGTGGGCGCCGGCCAGACCCATGATGACCATGTTGATCTGGTTGGACACCTGACCGATGGAGCCGGCGAACTGCTTGGTCATGTTCAGGAACGGCACCACGATGCTGATGCTGAAAGCCATGCCGGAGAGGCTGATGTTGGGAACATCGGACAGCAGCAGGGCGCCGCCCACCAGCGCCACGACCACGTACATCACGTTGCCGACATTGCCCAGCAGCGGCATGAGAATGTTGGCGAAGCGGTTGCCGTTGCGGGCGTTGAAGAAGATCTCGTCGTTGACCTTGTCAAAGTCGGCCTTGGCGGCTTCCTCGTGGCAGAAGACCTTGATGACCTTCTGGCCGGTCATCATTTCTTCCATGAACGCCTCAGCGTTGGCCAGGGTGATCTGCTGGCGCAGGAAGTAGGCGGAGGAGCGCTTGGTGATCGCGCGGGCGGCAAAGACCATGCAGATGACGCCGGCCACCACCACGAGGGCCAGGATGACGCTGTAATAGATCATGATGCAGAACACCACGGACAGCGTGATGGCGGAGATGAGGATATTGGGAAGACTCTGGCTGATGAGCTGGCGCAGGGTGTCGACATCGTTGGTGTAGTAGCTCATGATGTCGCCGTGGCCGTTGGTGTCAAAGTACCGGATGGGCAGGTCCTGCATGTGGTTGAACATCTTCTCGCGCATCTTTTTCAGGGAGCCCTGGGTGATGATGGCCATCATCTGCGTGTAGAAGGCGCCGGCGATGAGGCTGATCGCATACATAGCCACCAGGACCCCCACAAGGCCAAGGATTTTTCCGCAGACCGCCGACCAGTCGCCGCTCTTGTAGCTGGCGTCTACCACGGCGATGACTTTCTGCAGGAAGACCGCCGGCATGGAGCTGACGATGGCGTTGATCAGGATACACACCAGCGTGACCGGCAGCAGCACCGGATAGAATTCAAACAGGGTTTTCAGCAGCCTGCGGAGCACGCCTTTGGGGGCGCGGCGGCCGCGGCTGGTGCTGGTGCGGGCCGCAGCAGGGGCGGCGTTCCGCGTTTCCATCGTGTTTTTACGCTTCATCATGATCACCTGCCTTTGTCTGGGACGTGTACACTTCGCGGTAGATATCGCTGCTCTTCAAAAGTTCTTCGTGGGTGCCGATGGCGCTGATGCGGCCGCCGTCCATGACGATGATGCGGTCGGCATCCTCAACCGAGGCAACACGCTGGGCAATGATGATTTTGGTGGTATCCGGGATGAACTGGCGGAAGCCCTGGCGGATCAGGGCGTCGGTCCGGGTGTCCACAGCGGAAGTGGAATCGTCGAGGATCAGGACCTTGGGCTTCTTCAGAAGGGCCCGGGCGATGCACAGCCGCTGCTTCTGGCCGCCGGAGACGTTGCTGCCGCCCTGCTCGATCCAGGTGTCGTACTTGTCGGGGAACTGCTGGATGAATTCGTCGGCCTGCGCCAGACGGCAGGCCTCAAGCATCTCCTCGTCGGTGGCGTTGGGGTTGCCCCAGCGGAGATTGTCCTTGATGGTGCCGGAGAACAGCACATTCTTCTGAAGCACCATGGCCACGCTGTCGCGGAGGGCTTCCAGGTCATAGTCCCGCACGTCTACGCCGCCGACCCGGACCGTGCCCTCCGTCACGTCGTAGAGACGGGGGATCAGCTGCACCAGGGTGGTCTTGGACGAGCCCGTGCCGCCCAGGATGCCGATGAGTTCGCCGGAACGGATGTGGAGATCCACATGCTCCAGAGCGTTGCGCTCGGCGGTTCGGGTGTACTTGTAGCTGACGCCGTCAAAATCGATGGAACCGTCCCGTATTTCTGTGACCGCATTTTCGGGGCTGGTCAGGCTGCTTTTTTCCTGCAGCACCTCGACGATACGCTCGGCGGACTCCATGGACATGGTGATCATCACGAACACCATGGAGAGCATCATCAGGCTCATGAGGATCTGGAAGCTGTATGTAATGATGGCCGACATCTGGCCGACGTTCACCTCCAGGCCCTGACTGGAAATGACGACATAGGAGCCGAAGCTCAGAACAAAGACCATGCCGGCGTACACGCAGAACTGCATCATGGGGCTGTTGATGGCCATGATGCGCTCGGCGCGGGTGAAGTCTTTGCAGACGTCCTCGGCGGCGGCGCCGAACTTTTTCTTCTCATAATCCTCGCGGACGTAGCTCTTGACCACGCGCATGGCCTGTACGTTCTCCTGCACCGAGTCGTTGAGGGCGTCGTACTTGCGGAACACGCGGCGGAAAATGGGGGTGGCCTTGCGGATCACCAGAGCCAGGCCAACGCTCAGCAGGGGGATCGTCACCAGGAAGATCATGGCCAGGCGGCCGCCCATGGCAAAGCCCATGATGAAGGAGAAGATCAGCATCAGCGGGCCGCGGATGGCCACGCGGATGATCATCATAAAAGACATCTGCACGTTGATGACATCGGTGGTCATCCGGGTCACCAGGCTGGAGACAGAGAACTTGTCGATGTTTTCAAACGAATAGTCCTGAATGCGATAGAACATATCCTGCCGCAGATTCCGCGAAAAGCCCGTGGAGGCTGTGGCGCAGGTGCTGCCGGCCGCCACGCCCAGGATCAGCGACAGCACGGCCATGATGATCAGCTGCATGCCGTATTGGAGAATGACATCCATGCCGCAGCCGGCCTGCATCTCGTTGACGAGATTGGCGATCACAAACGGGATGATGCATTCCAGGACGACCTCGCCTACCACCAGGATCGGCGTGAGGATCGCCGGCTTTTTGAACTCCCGTATGCTTTTGCTCAGTGTTTTGATCATACCAGAAAATTCCTCCTATCCAAACTCCCGGGGCCTTCCGCGGCCGCAGGCCGCCGCACCGCGCGGGATCAGCCCTTCCGCGGCGCAGCCCCATCCGGAGTTTGTAAAGCAAATTTTAACGAAAATCCGCAGACCGCCAACTGCGATCTTCGGGTTCCCTTTCCGTCTCATCAGCGGGCCGGGGAAACTGGTCCGCCGCCTGCGGCGCGCCATTGGACGCGCTGAGATTCTGGATCATCCGGTCCAGAAAGCTGTGAAGCTGGGTGATTTCCGCGCGGGACATATCGCTGACCAGCTGCTGTTCCGATGCGGCCAGATGATCAAGGACCTGCTGGTTGGCTTCCAGCGCCCGATTTGTGACGAGGATCTGCTTGCACCGCCGGTCCTCCGGGGAAGGTTCGCTGCTCAGATAGCCCTTTATCTCCAGCCGCTGCAGCAACCCGGATACCGTGGGATGGGTAAAGTGGAAATGCCGCTCAACGTCCCGCGGATAGACCGTCTCCTGCCGGCGGGTCCGGTAGCACAGATAGCCGAGCACAAGGGCCTGCGAGCTGGTCAGGTCCAGGGACATGATGCTGTTGTTCATGTTCTGTGTCAGCAGCTTGGATATGGTTTTGATCTTGAACCCCAGGTCATCTCTGCCGACCGGCGACATGGATGCCCCTCCTTTTTTACAAATTAATATATACCATGTGATTTGGTAGCAAGCTACATAATAGTAGAAGAACGGCCGGTTGTCAAGGGATGCCCGCAAAATATTCACAGATGGTTTGCTTGTTAAAATAGAGATAAAAATGAAAGACGATTCCCCAAAAAGTCTTGCGGCCCTCAAAACCGCAGATGCGGTCAACGCGATCAATGGCGTAACGGTTTCAGGGATGCAAAATTCCTGCCGGAGAAGCGGGTCCGGGGGGAATTGACCGGAGAACAGATGAAGCAGGACATCCGACAACTCTGCCCTTCGCTCCGTACCAGCGCCATCGAAGGAGCGCTGCGGAAATCAGTGGCGTCCGGCGAACTGGAGCGGGAGGACATCGGGAAGAACACTTGCTATTACAGGTTCAAATGATTCCCTCAGCTTTTAAGCTTTTCCCTTGAAATTAAGTGCAGGGTAAGGGGAAATGATTTGGTGAGACGGGCGCAGATGTTGGTTAGACATCGCCGTGCAGCGGCGGGTTTTCGTTATGTGAGATACCAGCCCGGAGCGGCCACGATTGCGAAATACGGGCGAGTCATATATGCTATAGTCATAAAAGCGCCGTTTCAGATGACGAGTATCACGGATGGGGGAAATGCGGATGGCATTGCAGGCTGATTTGCTGGAGAGCATCCCGCAGACAAGATATTTGTCCGCGGAGAACTACATTTCCTACCGGGCCATCATGCGTACATTCTATCAGGAATATCAAAAAATGCGCTATCAGCTGGATAAGGACGCCATTTTGACCCTGCTGCACAAAGATCCTCTTTTCGCCGAATACACTGCGGAGCAGCTCATATCAGACCTGGACCAGCTGGCAAAATGGAAAAACCTGACTCTGATCCAGGACCCCCACAAGGCATACACGATCACGGATTTTAAAAACCGGCAGTTTCAGTACATGATGACAGAAGCCGCGCTGGAAGTGGAGCGCATGACGGTCACGCTGGAAAACCTGTACACGCGGACGACAGGGCTTTCCTCCAGCGCGTTCCGCCGTCTCCAGGCGGCTCTGCATACGGCTGAACATCTGGAAGGAATGTCCCTGAAAGAGGTCGGGGAATGGTGGCAGGAGCTGCAGGAGGATTTCCGCCGTCTTCGCCAGAATCATCAGGATTACCTGCGGGAATTTTACGGCCCTAACGCGGAAAAACAGATGAAATCGGCGGAGTTCATTGCCTATAAGCAGCATCTGATCCGCTACCTGGAGGATTTTATCCAGGACCTTCAAAGCAGCGCGGCGCAGATCGGCGCGCTGCTGGAATCGTTTACAGAAGATCAGGTCGACCGCATTCTCGCGCTTGTCCATCAAAGCGCGCTGGAGATCCCACGCCCGCACTCTGAGCAGACCCCGCTCTGGCAGGAAGAACTCTGGCAGAGGGAGCAGGGTGTATGGCGGTCGCTGATGGGCTGGTTCACCGGAAAAGATTCCACAGCCAGACAGGTCATGGATGTCACGAATGAAGTGATCCGCAGAGTGGTTCAAAACGCGGCGATCCTAGTCCAAACGCAGAACATGGGCGTCAGCAACAAAGCAGAGCTGCGTTATCTGATGACACTGTTTGCAGGCGCCGCGTCCATCGAGGACGCGCATAGGCTCTCGGCCCTGGTGTTCGGCGCCCAGCAGTGCAGGCACTTTACTGTAAACGCAGAGCGCGAGACAGAGCGCATCGACTTGAGCACCTATGAAGAACCGCCCATGGACTACGCCCTGCAGCCAAGAGTGCGGACCTA
>NZ_CALXHK010000026.1:0-35262 GCF_944388085.1 Candidatus Allofournierella excrementigallinarum
CGCGTGGTGCGCTGAGCGCCCGCCTCCAAACTTTATGTTATCCCCGCATTTTTCGATCCTCTCATTTTTCTCTTTGCTGGAAAACGGCGCCGGGAATGCTCCCGGCGCCGTTTTCCTTGGCGGTTTTTATGAGGCTGCCCCGGCCTTTCTGCGCGCCTTCAAGAACACCGGCAGATAGCACAGGCCGATGAGCGCCACCGCCAGCAGGCAGATGACGGCAAGATACGCCATCCACTGGCCCACGCTGGAAAGGGGGATGGGCAGAGGCGGGGCGTAGGTGAAAAAGAAGTTGGTGGCGTATTCCACGCTGATGAGCGTGCCGTCCTCGTAGGTGGCGGCGGCGAACATGGAGTTGAGATAGAGCGAGGCCATGGCCATCGCCCCCAGGAGGCCCAGGGTGGAGAAATAGTGCCTGGGGCGCAGCTGCACCTCGCCGCAAAGAGGGATGTAGGCCCCCAGCACCACCAGCATGGAGTGGTAGAGGAAGAACTGGTAGGCCAGCGGATGGGTGAAGGCCTGGCTGGCCTCGATGCTGGTGGAGAAGATGGAGGGCATGGCCAGCGCCAGCGCCGCGCCGATGAGGGCGGTGGGGTACATGAAGGCCAGCACCGTGGTGCGCGCTCTGCCCGGCCGGGCGAAGCGCGTGAAGAAGATGAGCAGGATCTGGATGCTGCACAGATGGAAGGGCAGATGCTGCATCTCCATATAGGGCAGCAGCATGGATCCGTCGGCGGAGGGGACCATCCGGATGACGCTCAGGTCCTTCACCAGCTCCGAGGCGACGCACAGCACGCAGCAGACGCTGAGCACACTTTTGAGCGGCGGGCGGCGCTTTTGCAAAAAGACCAGCGCCCCGGCGATGACAGCGGCGCAGACGGCCAGCCATACAAAGTGATAAACGGTGAACATGGCATCTCACTCCTTTTTCCGGCACCGGGCCGGTGGATACAACCTGATTGTACTATATTCCCGGCCGGGCCTCAATCGGGCAAAGGGTGAAATTCCGGTAAAATCGGCAAAAGGCCACGGCGGATTGCGCCCGGCGGCGGGACACGCTATACTTAAAAAAGGAACGCCGGCCTTTGACGGGCCCCGCCCCGGCGGGGTAAAACAGCAGCCGGCAGGCAGCGCCCGCCGGGGCGCATGCAGCAAGGAGTGGATGAATGTGAAAAAGAAACTGTTCCTGCGCCTGGCCGCCCTGGCGCTGGCGCTCACCCTGGCCCTGGGCTGCGCCGGCTGCGCCGCCGCGCCCGCATCGGGCGGCAGCCCTGCCCCCGCGCCCGCCTCGGGGCCCGCCTCCCAGCCTGCCAGCGAGGGCCTCGCCCTCACCGACCAGGCGGGCCGCACGGTGGAGCTGGCCGCCCCCGCAAAGACGGTGGTCAGCGGCTACTACATCAGCACCTACGCGGTGCTGGCCCTGGGCAAGGCGGACGCCATCGTGGGCCTTGAAAAGAAGGCCGACACCCGCCCGCTTTACCAGATGGCCGCCCCCGCGCTCATCGAAAAGCCCGGCGTGGGCACCATGAAGGAGATGGACGTGGAGGCGGTGGCCGCGCTGGAGCCGGATCTGGTGATCCTGCCCGCCGCCCTCGCCGACTATGCCGGCACGCTGGCGGGCTTGAGCATCCCCGCGCTGGTGGTGGCCCCCGAAAGCCACGAGGCGCTGGTGGAGATGATCGGGCTGCTGGGCAGGGCCCTGGGCGCCGGGGACGCCGCCGCGGCCCTCACCGGCTATTACGACGAGCAGCTGGAGCGCATGGCCTCCCTCACCACGGGGGCAGAAAAGCCCGCCGTCTACATGGCCTCCAACTCCAGCTATCTGAGCTGCGCGCCCGCGGGCATGTTCCAGAACTACCTCATCGAGACCGCTGGCGGCGTGAACGCCGCCGCCTCGCTGGAAGGGGACTACTGGACCGAGGTGTCTTATGAGGACGTCCTGGCCATGGCTCCCGAGGTCATCGTGGTGCCCTCCGGCGCGGAATACACCGCCGCCGACGTGCTGGCGGACGCCCAGCTGGCGGGCGTGCCCGCCGTGGAAAACGGCAAAGTCTACCAGATGCCCGCGGGTCTCGAGGAATGGGATTCCCCCATCCCCTCCGGCATCCTGGGCTGCCTGTGGCTGACCAGTGTGCTGCACCCGGAACGGTATCCCTTTGAGGAGTTCGTGGCCGACGCGGCAGGCTTCTACCAGGCCTTCTACGGCTTTGCCGTGGACGAGAGCCTCATCACCAAGTGAATTTCCCGGAAAATGAAGGAAAGGGGAGAGCGCCATGAACAGCACCCGCACCCGTGCCGCCCTGGCCGGATGCCTTGCGGCAGTGGCCGCGCTGGCCGCCGCGGGGCTGCTCACCGGCAGCTTCCCCCTTTCGTTTTCTGAAATTTTGCAGCACCCCGGCGGCCTTTCCGCCCGGGTGTTCTGGCAGCTGCGCCTGCCCCGCACCCTGATGGGCCTTGTGGGGGGCTGGGCGCTGGGCATGGCGGGGGGCGTGTATCAAACGGTGTTCGCCAACCCCCTGGCCTCCCCGGACCTCACCGGCGTGTCCTCGGGGGCCAGCCTCGGCGCCGCCGCGGCCATCGTGCTGGGCGCGGGCGGGCGGCTTTCGGTGACGCTTTTTTCCTTTGCCTTCGGCATGGCCGCCCTGGCGGCGGTGCTGGGGCTGGTGGGCGCGGCGCGCCTCGCCCGCACCGGCAGCTACCTGCTGGCGGGGGTCATTGTGTCCTCCCTGGCCGAGGCGGGGCTGATGGCGCTCAAGACCCTGGCCGACCCGGAAGGCCAGCTGGGGGCCATCGAAAGCTGGACCATGGGCAGCCTTTCTGCCGTCACGGCGGGGAAGACCGCCCTGCCCGCCCTGCTGGCGGCGGGGTGCGCTGCCCTGCTGTGGCTGGTGCGAAAACCCATCCTGATGCTCAGCCTGGGGGAGGGCGCCGCCCGCAGCCTGGGGCTGGACCCGGCCCTCTGGCGGGCTCTGGTGCTCAGCCTCACCACCCTGATGGTGGCGGCGGTGGCGTCGGTGTGCGGCGCGGTGGCCTTTGTGGGCCTCATCGCCCCCCACATCGCCTTTTTCCTGGGCGGGCGGCGGGGCGGGCCCTACCTTGCCCTCTGCGGCCTGTGCGGGGCGGCGGTGCTGCTGGCGGCGGACCTGCCCGCCCGCCTTCTGAACCTGCCCCTCAGCATCTTCACGGTGGCGGCGGCGGTGCCGGTGCTGCTGGCGCTGCTGGTGCGGCAGGGAAGAGGGGGTGAGGACGACGCTTGAAGTGAAGCGCCTGTCCGCCGGCTACGAAAGGCCGGTGGTGCAAAACGTCTCCTTTGAAATAAAAGAGGGCCAGCTGGCGGCGGTGCTCGGCCCCAACGGGGCAGGCAAATCCACCCTGCTGAACGCCATGGCCGGCGGGGTGCGCAAGACACAAGGCCAGGTGCTGGTGGACGGGCAGGACTGCCTGCCTCTTGCCCCAAAGCGGCGGGCGAGGCGGCTGGCGCTGGTGCGCCAGCAGGTTCCCCTTTTGCCCGGCGTGCGGGTGGCGGAAGCGCTGGAGATGGGCCGCTACGCCTGGGGCGGGCCGCTGGGGGCCGGCCCGGGGGCCAAGGCGGCGGTGGCCGAGGCGGCCCGGGCTTTCGGGCTGGAAGAACTTCTGAACGCCGACTGCGCCGCCCTCAGCCAGGGGCAGCGGCAGCTGGTGCATCTGGCCCGGGCCATGGTGCAGAGCGCCCCGGTGCTGCTGCTGGACGAGCCGGGCAGCGCGCTGGATTTTTCCAACACCCACCGGCTGTTCCGCCTGCTGGGCCAGCAGCTGGCGGCGGGCGGGCGGTGCGCCGTGGCGGTGCTTCACGACCCGGCGCTGGCTTTGCGCTATTGCAGCCCGGTGCTGCTGTTGAAGGAGGGCCGCATCCTGGAGCGGCTGGAGCCGGGCGCCTGCACCGCCCCGCAGCTGGAGCGGGCGCTGGGACGCCTCTATCCCGGGATCCGGGTCAAAGCGGACAAGCAAACAGGCCATTTCCTTTGCACGGGCGAATAACAAAGGGGCGGCATAAGAAAACGCCGCTTTCTTGCGAAGCCCCGGCTAAACGCCGGGGCTTTTTTGCGGCCGGAGGTTGTGCTACAATGAAAACGGAAAATCGCGGCAGGGAGGAAACACTGTGCTGACCATCAAAAACTACGCCCGCCCCGAAACGGTGGACGAGGCCCTGGGCCTGCTTCGGGCGAAAAAAAGCAACGTGGCCCTGGGAGGCATGCTCTGGCTGAAACTGCAGGATAAAAATGTGGACACCGCCGTGGACCTTTCGGGCCTCGGCCTTGATGCCATCGAGGAAACGCCGGAGGGCTGGCGCATCGGGGCCATGGTCACCCTGCGCCAATTGGAGACCCACAAGGGCCTCGCCGCCTTCACCGGCGGCGCGCTGGCCGAAAGCGTCAAACACATCGTGGGGGTGCAGCTGCGCAATCTTGCCACCATCGGCGGCAGCGTGTTCGGGCGGTTCGGCTTTTCCGACCCCCTCACCCTGCTGCTGGCGCTGGATGCGAAGGTGGAGCTGGCCGAAGCCGGGCGGATGAGCCTTGAAGACTTCGCCGGGTCGGGCATCCGCAAGGACATCCTCACCCATGTCTTCATCCCCGGCGGCAACGTGGAGGCGGCGTATCTCTCCCAGCGCAACTGCGCCACCGATCTCCCCGTCCTCACCTGCGCCGTGGCGCGCCGGGAGGGCAAGGTGGCCTGCGCCGTGGGGGCCCGCCCCGCCCGGGCGGCCCGCTTTGACGACGAGGAGGGGCTGCTGGCGGGCGGGGTGAGCGAAGAAAGCGCCGCCGCCTTTGCCGAAGAGGTGACCCGGCGGGCGGCCTTCGGCTCCAACACCCGGGGCTCGGCGGAGTACCGCAGGCAAGTCTGCCGGGAGCTGGTGCGCCGGGCCGCGCTGAAACTGGAGGAGAAGTGAGCCATGGAGATAAACTTTGTTCTGAACGGGCGGCCGGTGAGCGCCGCCGTGCGGCCCGACACCCTGCTCATCGACCTTGTGCGCCAGAAGGGGTGCCTGAGCGTCAAGCGGGGCTGCGAGACCTCGAACTGCGGCCTGTGCACCGTCCTGCTGGACGGCGCGCCGGTGCTCTCCTGCTCGGTGCTGGCGGTGCGGGCCGACGGCCGCCGGGTGGACACGCTGGAAGGCCTCGAGGAGGAGGCCCGCCCCTTCGCCGAGTTCATCGCCGGCCAGGGCGCGGAGCAGTGCGGCTTCTGCAACCCGGGCTTTGTGATGAACACCATCGCCCTGCTGCGGGAAAACCCCGACCCCACCGACGACGATATCCGCGCCTTTCTGGCGGGCAACCTCTGCCGCTGCTCGGGCTACGAGGGGCAGCTGCGGGGCATCCGCGCCTTTTTGAACAGCCGCAAAGGGGGTGAGGGCCGTGGGTGAAGCCGAACGCCGCGCCGTGGGCGCGCCGGTGCGCAAAAAGGACGCCATGGCCCTTCTGCTGGGCAAGCCCGTCTACACCGAGGACGTCACCCCGCCGGGCTGCCTGGTGGTCAAGGTGCTGCGCAGCCCCCACGCCAACGCCATGATCGAGTCCATCGACCCCGCCGCCGCCCTGCGCACGCCGGGGGTGGTGGCCGTCTACACCTGGCAGGACGTGCCTCAAAAGCGCTTCACCATGGCGGGCCAGACCTGGCCCGAGCCCTCGCCCTACGACCGGCTCATTCTGGACAGGCACGTCCGCTTTGTGGGGGACGCGGTGGCCATCGTGGCCGCCGAGACCGAGGAGGCCGCCCGCCAGGCGCTGAAGCGGATCAAGGTGAAGTATCAGGTGCTGCCCGCGGTGCTGGACGTTCACGAAGCGCTGGACGGCCCGGTGCTGGTGCACCCGGAGGAAAGCTGGAAGGCCCTCTGCCCCGTGGGAGCGGACAACCGCCGCAACCTCTGCGCCTCCGGCTCGGAGGCCGACGGCGATGTGGAAGCGGTGCTGGCCGATTGCGACGTGGTGGTGGAGCATACTTACAACACCCAGGCCTGCAACCAGGCCATGATGGAGACCTTCCGCACCTACACCGAGCTGGACGCCTACGGGCGGCTGCATGTGGTGTCCTCCACCCAGATCGTGTTCCATGTGCGGCGCATCCTGGCCAACGCCCTGGACATCCCCAAATCCAAAATTCACGTGGAAAAGCCCCGCATCGGCGGCGGCTTCGGGGCCAAGCAGACGGTGGTGGCGGAGGTGTACCCCGCCTTCGTCACCTGGAAAACAGGCCGCCCCGCAAAGATGATCTACTCCCGGGAGGAGAGCCTCATCGCCTCCAGCCCCCGCCACCCCATGGAGGTGAAGGTGCGGCTGGGCGCGAGCAAAGAGGGCGTCATCCGTGCCCTGGACGTTTACACCCTGTCCGACACCGGGGCCTACGGCGAGCACGGCCCCACCACCGTGGGCCTTTCCGGCCACAAGTCCATCCCCCTTTACACCGGCAGCCTGGAGGCCTTCCGCTTTTCCTGGGATGTGGTCTACACCAACCATCAGTCCTCCGGGGCCTACCGGGGCTACGGCGCAACGCAAGGCATCTTTGCGGTGGAAAGCGCGGTGAACGAGCTGGCCGGGCGGCTGGGGCTGGACCCGGTGGAACTGCGGCTGAAGAATATCGTGCGCCAGGGCCAGGCCATGCCCGCCTACTACAACGAGCCGGCCTCCGCCTGCGCGCTGGACCGGTGCCTTGCCAAATGTGCCGAGCGGTTCGGCTGGGCGGAAAAGTATCCCGTGCGGGACATGGGCGGCGGCAAGGTGCGCGCCGCCGGCGTGGCCATCGCCATGCAGGGTTCCGGCATCTCCGGGGTGGACGTGGGCAGCGCCACCATCAAGCTGGGGGACGAGGGCTGCTATGACCTCGCCATCGGCGCGGCGGACATGGGCACCGGCTGCGACACCATCCTGGCCCAGATCGCCGCCGACTGCCTGGACTGCGATGTGGACGACATCTCCGTCTTTGGCGCGGACACCGACGCCTCCCCCTATGACTCCGGCTCCTACGCCTCCTCCACCACCTATGTGACGGGCAAGGCGGTGGAAAAGGCCTGCGCCCAGCTCAAAAGGCGCATCTGCGCCCTGGCGGCCCAGATGCTGGGCTGCGAACCCGAAGCAGTGGAGTTCGCGGGCCGCACCGTGCGCCGGCTGGACGGCAAGGGCGAAACGGGCCTGGCCGACATCGCGGGCCGGGCCATGTGCGGCAGCGCCCCGGCTTTGCAGGTCACCTGCTCCCATTCCTCGCCCACCTCGCCGCCCCCCTTCATGGCGGGCATGGCCGAGGTGGAGGTGGACACCCGCACCGGCGGCGTGAAGGTGCTTCACTACACCGCCGTGGTGGACTGCGGCACCCCCATCAACCCGAACCTTGCCCGGGTGCAGACCGAGGGCGGCCTTGTGCAGGGCATCGGCATGGCCCTGTTCGAGACCATCACCTACAACGAGACCGGCCATCTGGCGGAAAATTCCTTCCTGCAGTACAAGATCCCCACCCGGCTGGATATAGGCGAACTGGACGTGGCCTTTGAGGCCAGCTACGAGCCCAGCGGCCCCTTCGGCGCAAAGTCCATCGGCGAGATCGTCATCAACACCCCCGCGCCGGCCATCGCCCACGCCGTCTTCCGGGCCACCGGCGTGTGGCACCGCCGGCTGCCCATCACCCCGGAAAAGGTGCTGCTGGGCATGAAGAACCATGGCTGAGCATCTGATTTTACTGGCGGCGGGCAGCGCCCGCCGCTTCGGCGAGAATAAATTACTGCGCCCGCTGAACGGCAAGCCCCTCTACGCCCACGGCCTCGCCGCCCTGCTGGCGGCGGCAAAAGCGCGCCCGAACGCCGGCGTGACGGTGGTCAGCCGCACGCCGGAAATCCTGGCGGCGGGGCGCGCCGCCGGGGCAAAAGCGGTGGAGAGCCCCTTGAGCGAACGGGGCCTTTCCTTCACCATCAAGGCGGCGCTGGACGCATTGGAGCCGCTGGCCGAAAGCGACTATCTGCTCTTCGCGGTGGCGGACCAGCCTTTCCTCACCGCCGCCAGCGTGGCGGCCCTGCTGGAACAGGCCGCCCCGCCCACGTTGGGGGCCACCCTCTGCTTTGGCGAAACGGTGGGCAGCCCAACCCTCTTTTCCGCGTCGCTGGCGAACGGCTTGCGGGCCCTGAAAGGCGATTCCGGCGGCCGGGCGGTGCTTTGCGCCCTGGGGGATAAATGCCTGCGGGTGCAGGCAAAAAGCGCGCGGGAGCTGGAGGACATCGACCTGCCCGGCCAGCTGCCAGGCGGAACTTGAAGCATGCCACAGAAGGAAAGGCGGGGATGAGGATGAAACGGGTGCTGGTCACCGGCGCGGGCGGATTTGTGGGCGCGCGCATCATGGCGCAGCTGGGCGGGGGGCTGGAGCTTTTGGCCGCCCCCGCAGGCGCGCTGCGAAACGCCGGGCCGGAGGAGGTGGAGCGGCTGGTGGACGCCGCCGCCCCCGACGCCATCCTGCACACGGCGGCCATCTCGGACACCGGCTACTGCGAGCAGCACCCGGAGGAGTCCTTCCGGGCCAACGTGCTGCTGCCGGTGTGGCTGGCCCGGGCCGCGCGGCGCGCGGGCGCAAAGCTGGCGGCCTTCAGCTCCGACCAGGTCTACGCCGGGCTGGAGGGCCCCGGCCCCTTCGATGAGGCCGTGCCCCTGCGCCCCGCCAATGTCTACGGCCGCCACAAGCGCCAGGCGGAAGAGCGGGTGCTGGACCAGCTGGATTCGGCGGTGCTGCTGCGGGCCACCTGGATGTACGATTTGCCGGGGGACGGGCTGCCCATCCGGCCGAACCTGCCCCTCAACCTGCTGGCGGCGGCAAAAGAGGGCAGAAAACTGCCCTTTTCCACCGGCGACCGCCGGGGCGTGACCTGGGTGCGGCAGGCGGTGGAGAACCTGCCCGCCGCGCTGGACTGGCCGGGGGGCGTTTACAACTTCGGATGCGAGAACGACGGGGACATGTACGCCACCGCCCTGGAGTTCTGCCGGCTGCTGGGGCTGAGCGAGCCGCCGGTGGAGAAAGCCTGCTGGCAGCGGTGCCTGCGGATGGACGGCGGCAGGGCCCGCCGGCTGGGGGCAAAATTCGACGGCACGGCACAGGGCTTTGCCCGGTGCCTTGCCGCCCGGAATATATAAAAAGAGGGAGCGCCTTTTCAAAAGGCGCTCCCCATTTATGATCAGCGGAACCAGATGCCCATCTCGTATTTGAAGGTGCGGTAGTTCTGCATGGTGCACTCATAGGCGTACTGACGGATGAGGGCGCCGGTGAAGTCGTACTCGCCGAACACCATGGCCACGCCGCTGTTCACCGTCCAGTTGCCGTCGCCGCAGAGGGACCCGTTGGACACGATGCTGGAATAGGGCACGTCGAAGCTTTCTTCCAGCGAGAAGGTGCGCTGGTTTTCGTCGATGCGGTAGATGTACACCTGGCTGGCGTCGCCCTCGCCGCCGTAGAGGCCGCGGCCCACGCTGCCGTCCACCGTCAGCTCCAAATCGCGGCTGTTGATGGACAGGTAGTTGTTGTTGAACAGCGACAGGTAATAAACGCCTTCCTCCTCGCCGTCGGCGTAGTACTCCACGCAGTGCTGGCCGTACTGGGGCACGAAGCCGCCCTCCTGGGCAAGGCAGGCGTCCTCATAGGCGGTGCCCTCCCAGATGCGCTCGTCGCCCGCAAGCCAGTCCAGCGCTGGCTCGCCGTGCAGGTCCGCCACCTTCAGGATGGTGGAAGTCTCCCGGGAGGAGAGGATGACGCTGTCGCTTTCCGGCATGTACTGCAGGCTGTTCAGGTGGATCCAGTCCCACTCGCCCGCCTGCCAGAAAAAGTCGTCGGTGGCGGCCACCGGGCGGGTGATGCCGTAGTACTCCTGCAGGAGGGCACTGAAGTTGACAAGCTCGGTCACCTCGCCGGTCTCGGTGTCGATGGAAAGCAGCCGGTCCTCCACCGTGTCGTTGCCCCGCGCGTCCGCCCGGGCCCGCCCCTCGCCGTCCGCGCCCCAGCCGATGTCGTGGTGCAGGTCATATCCGCCCAGATCGCACACCCAGGTCACCTGGCCCAGCCCGTTGATGCGGGCCAGCTTGGAGGAGGACACGCAGGTGAGGATCTCGTCGCCGCAGAACAGCACCCGGTCCAGCCCGTAGCCCTCCAGCACCATCTCATAGCGCATCACGCCGTCGTTGTCGAAGAAGAAGCCGTAACCCAGATAGCCGTTCACCCGCATCATGGCGAACAGGCCGCCGGCCTGGGCCGCGGAGGACTCGCCCTCGGTCACCTCCAGCTGGGTGGCGTAGCCGGAGCGGGTCTGGGGCATGTCCACCGTGAAGTGGATGGTCTGCCGGGTGTTGCCCCACTTGCCGCTGATGTTCAGGGTGACCTCGTTCACCTCGCCCGGCACCAGGCCGATGAGCTGGAACTCGTGGGCCTTGGCGTAGTCTTTGCCGGAAGCGTCCGCCGCTTCGGCTGTGAAGTCGGCCAGCCCGTCCACATGCACGGTGTAACTCACCGAGGTGGCCATGTCGGTCTCAAAATAGAGATACAGGCCGTTGCTTCCGGTGCCGTAGGGGTTCAGGATGGCCAGGGGCATGGAGGCGGTCCATTCCAGGTCGGAATTGTGTTTCAGTTCCTCCACCACATGATACAGCCGTTCCTGCACGCCCTCGTCGTAGTAGGTGAAGTCCTCGTCGCCGATGTCCTGAGGCACCAGCTGCAGGGCTTTCAGCCCGTCGCCCAGGTCGGCCTCGGCCAGGTCCACCTCCCACCGGCTGCTCTGGGCCACCACGTCGCCGGTGGAGAAGGTCCAGTCGGTGCGGGCGGCCTGCTCCCGGGCCGTGAAGGCCTTGGAGAGTTGCACCACCACCACCGGCACCAGCACCGCCAGCGCCGCCAGCACCAGGCCGGCCAGCAGCAGCCATTTCCATTTTTGTTTGATCCTCATGTGTTTGCACCTGCTTTACAGTAGATTCAACACCAGCAAGAGCAGCCCCACTGCCGTGAGGATGGCGCCGGTGAGGCGGTTGAGTAAAAGGGACTCGGCTGTGGCGGCGATGCGGGCGGCCAGCTGCGCCCAGAAAAGGGTGAACGCCGCGCAAAGCGCCAGAGGAAGAAGCCGGGGGGCGCTGCCCAGGGCAAAGTGGCTTGCCGCGCCCAGCAAAGCGGAAAAGGTCATGATGAAGACGCTGGTGCCCACCGCCGTTTTCAGCTCGTAGCCCAGCACGAAGGTCAGCACCATCAGCATCATCATGCCGCCGCCCGCGCCGAACACCCCGCACACCAGGCCCACCGCCCCGCCGCCCGCGGCGCTCATCCACACCCGGCGCTTCCCCGCGCCGGGCCCGGCGGGATGGGCGGGGGCCAGGATGGGAAAGAACAAAAACCGCAGACCCAGCACCAGGGCCATCACCACCGAAAAGCCGCCGAGGGTGTTGTCCGGCAAAAAGGTGGAAAGCCAGCTGCCCGCCACGGTCATGCACAGCACGCCCGCCATCATTACCAGCCCGTTGCGCAGGTCGATGGAGCCGTGTTTGGCATAGGTGCGGGCGCTGGCGGCGCTGGCCAGCACGTCGCTGGCCAGCGCGATGCCGATGGCCTCATAGGTGGGCATGTTCAGCAGGGTGACCAGCATGGGGGTGATGACGGTGGCGGCGCTCAGGCCGGCAAAGCCGGTGCCCAGGCCGGCCCCCGCGCCCGCCAGAAAACAGATCAATAGTTCGAACCGGAGTTCGCTCAAAACGAAGGACTTCCTTTCAGAAAAACGGGCTGTTCCGGCCCTGTGGGTTTCAAGATAGCAGACGCGCCTTAACCGGGGCTAAAGAGAAAAGCGGAAGAAAAACACCCGCAGTGCGGCAAACCATTCCAAGTATATCAAAATCATGCGAAAAGTGGGATGAAAAACAGAAAAATAACAGAAAATTTTTTCAAAACGCGCCTGCCCGCGGCGGAGACCTTCTTTAGAGGCATCTGAGCGGACGCCGCGCCTTCGTTCCCGTTCCCGCTTTGCGGGCGCCAGAAGACCGGAGTAGGGGGGATGAAAAAAGCGGCCCCCTTTTTCCGTATACTATAGAACAGAGGACTGTTTTGTGGAGGACTGTGTATGGACATCATCACCATTTCTTCGGCGCTGCTGCGCTGGGGGCTGCCTGCTTTGGCCGGCGGAGCGCCTGCCGGTCACGCTGGCGGTCTCCCTGGGGGTGACCGGTTTCATCGAGCTGTTTCAGCTGCTCACGGGCACCGGCATTTTTGAGCTGGACGACCTGCTCCACAATCTGCTGGGCAGCCTGGCCGGCTATTTCCTCGTCATGGCGCTGCTCTCGCTGGCGCGGGAAAAACGGCTGCGCTTTGCCCCTGCGGCAAAGGCGCTGCTCATCCCCGGCGCGGTGGGTCTTGCGGTGGGTGCGGCCTTTCTGGCCTACGCCCGCCAGCCCTACGGCAACATGAGCATCCTGCCCGCGGCGCCCCAGAACATGACCGGGGTGCGGCTGGAGGCGGACTGGCAGGCCGAAGCGCAGGGGACCGCCGCTGTCTATAAAAGCCGGTACGCGCTGGACAAGGCGTGGGTGGAGCGCATCCGCACCGGGCTGGAGCAGCTGGAGGGGATGACCTTTTCCGGCTTTGCCCGGCGGGAGGATGAAAACCTGGGCTATCTGGGCGCCGACGCAAAGGGCCAGCAGGCACGGCTGCTCTTTTTCTTCCGCACGGGGGAGTGGAGCTGTACCACCTTTGCCGAGCCAGCCCCGCTGACCGGGCAGGCCGCCGCCTCGCTGCGAGAGCGGTACGAGGGCTGGATGAAGGAGACGGGCCTCCTGCCGCCGGACGCCGCCTTCACCCTGCAAAACGGCGACACCCTGCGCTGGGACGCCGCCCCCGCCGGCGACCTGGCGGAAGGGGGGGGGATGCCTTTCAGCAGGGCTCTGTGATGATACAGGTCGATGATTCCGGGGCGCTGGCCAGCTTTTTCTATCAGATCACCTGGAACGAGCGCGCCGCCAACCAGCCCATCCTCTCCCCTGAAGAGGCCTGGGCGCAGGTGCAGGCGGGCAATTTTGAGCAGTATGTTCCCTTCGTGCCGGGGGATGTGGTGCATGTGACCGGCTGCGAGCTGCGCTATCTCTACGACACCAAGGGCTTTTACCAGCCGGTGTATGCGTTCAGCGGTTACCTCAACGACCCCGAAAATTTGTGGACCTGCTCCATCCCGGCGCTGAAAAGCTGAAAAAAAGGAACTGCTTAGCCGGGAATCATGAGAAGAAAGTACCGCCGGGAACGTCTCTGTCAAGATCACCCATCTTTTGATGCTGTGTGGTTCTGCCCCGGACTTATACAAAGAAAAGAGCGGTCAATACAGAAAAGAGACCTCGATAGCCTGACGGTAATCGCCGGCCTGTTCGCCAAACAGGTTCAGACCGCCGCAGCATTCGGCGTCCTTTTTGCTCTCCAGCCTGAAAGTGATGTAGGGCTTTCGCTCCAGTTCCAGCCGGGTGATGCCGCAGTCGGAAACAGGACTTCGTTAGAAAAGCGCAGGGAAAGATGTCCCCTTTGCGCAGAAAGAACAAAAACCGGCGCACCGCGTTTGGCGGTGCGCCGGTTTTCTGGCTTATTCAGCAAGCCGTGCTCTCGAATTCCCGATCACCGGGGGTTCTTGATAGCAGCCTGGGCGGCGGCCAGACGGGCGATGGGCACACGGAAGGGAGAGCAGGACACATAGTCCAGACCCACGCGGTGGCAGAACTCCACGCTGGTGGGGTCACCGCCGTGCTCGCCGCAGATGCCCAGGCCCAGATCGGGGCGGGTCTGGCGGCCCAGCTTCGCGGCCATCTCCACCAGCTTGCCCACGCCGTTCTGGTCCAGGTGAGCGAAGGGATCGCTCTCGTAGACCTTGTTGTCGTAGTAGTAGCTCAGGAACTTGCCCGCGTCGTCGCGGCTGAAGCCGAAGGTCATCTGGGTCAGATCGTTGGTGCCGAAGCTGAAGAACTCAGCCTCCTTGGCGATCTCGTCGGCGGTGAGGGCCGCGCGGGGGATCTCGATCATGGTGCCCACTTCGTACTTCATGTCAACGCCGGCCTCGGCGATGATCTTGTCGGCGGTGGCCACCACCACGTCCTTGACGAACTTCAGCTCCTTGACCTCGCCCACCAGGGGGATCATGATGTGGGGAACGATCGCAACGCCGGTCTCCTTGGAGACGTTGATGGCGGCGTTGATCACAGCGGTGGTCTGCATCTCGGCGATCTCGGGGTAGGAGACAGCCAGGCGGCAGCCGCGGTGGCCCATCATCGGGTTGAACTCGTGCAGGCTGTCGATGACGGTGTGCAGCTTCTCAACGCTCACGCCCAGATCCTTGGCCAGGTCCACGATCTCCTCTTCCTTGGTGGGCAGGAACTCATGGAGCGGGGGATCCAGGTAGCGGATGGTCATCGGGCGCTCGCCCATGACCTTGTACATGGCCTCGAAGTCGCCCTGCTGATAGGGCAGGATCTTGGCCAGGGCCTTCTTGCGGTCCTCCACGTTCTCGGCAACGATCATCTCGCGCACGGCCTTGATGCGGTCGGCCTCGAAGAACATGTGCTCGGTGCGGCACAGGCCGATGCCCTCGGCGCCGAAGTTGACGCCCTGCTTGGCATCGCGCGGGTTGTCGGCGTTGGTGAACACCTTCAGCTGGCGGGCGGCGTCGGCCCAGCCCATGAAGCGGCCGAAGTCGCCGCTGATGGAAGCCTCCACGGTGGGGATGGCCTCGCCGTAGATGTTGCCGGTGGAGCCGTCGATGCTGATCCAGTCGCCGCGCTTGTAGGTCTTGCCGCCCAGGGTGAACTCCTGCTTGTCGTAGTCCACAACGATCTCGCCGCAGCCGGAAACGCAGCAGGTGCCCATGCCGCGGGCCACAACGGCGGCGTGGCTGGTCATGCCGCCGCGGACGGTCAGGATGCCCTGCGCCACCACCATGCCCTCGATGTCCTCGGGGCTGGTCTCCAGACGCACCAGCACGACCTTCTTCATGCTGCCGTTCTCAACGCTCTCCTTGGCGTCCTCGGCGGTGAACACCACCTGGCCGCAGGCGGCGCCGGGGCTGGCGGCCAGGCCCTTGCCGATGACCTCGGCCTTCTTCAGGGCCTCGGCGTCGAACTGGGGATGCAGCAGGCTGTCCAGCTGCTTGGGCTCCACGCGCAGAACGGCCTCGCGCTCGTCGATCATGCCCTCGTCCACCAGGTCGACGGCGATCTTCAGGGCGGCGGCGGCGGTGCGCTTGCCGTTGCGGGTCTGCAGCATGTAGAGCTTGCCATCCTCGATGGTGAACTCCATGTCCTGCATATCCTTGTAGTGGTTCTCCAGGCGGGTGGCGATCTCCACGAACTGGTCGTACACCTCAGGCATCTGGTCCTTCAGGTGGGCGATGGGGGAGGGGGTGCGGATGCCGGCCACCACGTCCTCGCCCTGGGCGTTGATCAGGTACTCGCCAAACAGGGCCTTCTCGCCGGTGGCGGGGTTGCGGGTGAAGGCGACGCCGGTGCCGCTGTTGTTGCCGCTGTTGCCGAACACCATGGCCTGCACGTTGACGGCGGTGCCCCAGTCGTAGGGGATCTCGTTCATGCGGCGGTAGACGTTGGCGCGGGGGTTGTCCCAGCTGCGGAACACGGCCTTGACGGCCTCGATCAGCTGGACCTTCGGGTCGGCGGGGAAGTCGCTGCCCATCTTGCTCTTGTACAGGTCCTTGAACTTGGCGACCAGGGCCTTCATGTCGTCGGCGTCCAGCTCGGTGTCCAGCTTCACGCCCTTGGCTTCCTTCATCTCGTCGATGATCTTCTCAAAGTCGCTCTTGCTCAGCTCCATCACAACGTCGCTGAACATCTGGACGAAACGGCGGTAGCTGTCGTAGGCGAAACGGGGGTTGCCGGTCTTGGCGGCCAGGCCCTCCACCACTTCGTCGTTCAGGCCCAGGTTCAGGATGGTGTCCATCATGCCGGGCATGGAGGCGCGGGCGCCGGAACGCACGGACACCAGCAGGGGGTTCTTCACATCGCCGAACTTCTTGCCGGTGATCTCCTCCATCTTGCCGATGTACTCGTAGATGTCGGCCATGATCTCCTCGTTGATCTGACGGCCGTCCTTGTAGTACTGGGTGCAGGCTTCGGTGCTGATGGTGAAGCCCTGCGGCACAGGCATGCCCGCGTTGGTCATCTCGGCCAGGTTCGCGCCCTTGCCGCCAAGGATCTCACGCATGTCCTTGTTGCCTTCACTGAACAGGTACAGATACTTCTTGCTCAATATTCTCGACCTCCATAAAAGATTCCACGTCCCGCGGGGCGGGATGCCCCGCCAAACGATAAGAACGCGCATAATATTATAGCAAATCGCGCCGCCAAGCGCCAGAGGTTTTAACGTTTTTGTCCATTGATTTACGGATTTTTTTGCGATCCGGGCCTCCTTCAGGCTTGCAAAGGCGAAAAAAGCATGATAACTTAAACTGGGGCAGGTTTTGCCGCGGCAGAAACGCCGCCGCGCCCCGCGAAAAAGGAGAGGACACCCATGTTTTTCAAAAAGCAGAGCGCCGGGGCCGACTGGCTGGTGGCGGGCCTGGGCAACCCCGGCAAAAAATACGAGGGCACCCGCCACAACGCGGGCTTTGACGCGCTGGATTTTATCGCCCGCCGGTGGAACGCCCCCGCGCCGCGGGTCAAGTTCGAGGGCCTTCTGGCCCAGGCGGCGGTGAACGGGCGCAAGGTCATCCTGCTCAAGCCCCAGACCTTCATGAATCTTTCCGGGCGCAGCATCGGCGCGGCGGCAAACTTTTATAAAATCGACCCCGCCCATGTGATCGTTTTGTGCGACGACGTGACCCAAAGCCCCGGCAGGGTGCGCATCCGGCCCTCCGGCTCGGCGGGGGGGCACAACGGCCTCAAGGATATCATCGCCCGCCTGGGCAGCCAGGAGTTCCCCCGGGTGCGGCTGGGTGTGGGCGAAAAGCCCAGCCCCGAATATGACCTGGCCGACTGGGTGCTGGGCCGCCTTTCCGGCGCCGACCGCAAAGCCTTTGAAAGCCGTTTGGAGGACGTGGCAAACGCCGTGGAACTCATCATGGACGGCAGGCTCTCCGAGGCGCAGAACCGCTACAACCGATGAAGAAAAACCGTGTCGTTTGCAAAAACGATGCGGTTTTTTACATGCCGGATGCGATAAAGCGGCCGTTCTGTTTCGTTTTATAAATGTGGGCGCAAAAACGCCCGCCCGCCCGAAAGGAGGACGCGCTTTATGAAGCGTTTGGCAGCGCTGGCCCTGGCGGCGGCTTTGAGCCTGAGCCTTTCCGGCTGCGGGGCCGGCACATTGAGGAGCATGGAGTGGGCCATCCGGCCCGCATATGAGTTTGAGGCGGTGGAGCCGGTGGCGGACACCGCCACTGTGGCCGCCGGCATGGTGAGCCAGCGCCCCGGCGAGGCGGGGTATTATCTGGCAAAGACCGCCGCGGGCTGGGGCGTGCTGGACGCCGCCAGCGGCGGCGTGGCCGCGCCCGCGGCTTTTGTGACCCAGCCCATTCGCTGCGGCGCGGGCCATCTCTACGACGCGGGCCTCTATGAGGGGGAGCGCTGGTACAGCTGGGAGGAGCTGGAGGCCCTGGACGCCCAGCTGGAGGACATCGGCACCAGCTTTCGGATGGAGGTGGGCCACGGCGGCGGCTCCAACCGCTTTCTGGCGGATGGGGCGGGCGCGGTGAGCGCCGTCAGCTTCGGCGAGGCAAGCATGACCATCCGCCCGCTGAGCGAAATTGAAGGTCTGCCCGGCCTCGTCCCGGTGCAGCAGGGGGCCCTGCGCGCCGGCTGGACCGGCGAGGACCCCGCCTCTTGGGAGGACTTTGTGCTGGAGCACGATGGCCGCTTCGCGGTGGCCGCATCCGACGGCACGCTGCTCACCGATTTTGTCTATGAGGCCGCCTGTATGGGCACCGGCGAGGCCATCGCCGTCTGCAAAGAGGGCAAGTGGGGCTATGTGGACGCTTCCGGCAGGGAGATCATCCTCTGCGAATACGAGCCCTTCTGGGGCGTCAAGTGGGAATGGAACGAGGCGGCGGGCAAAAGCGAGCCGGTCACCGGCATTTACCCCGCCCCCTTCACCGAGGGGTGCGTGGTGGTGAAGCGGGACGGCCAGACCGGTGTGCTGAAGGCCGACGGCAGCTGGCTTTTGAAGCCGGGCCAGGTGGAGGACGCGGCCCCGGCCTTCGGCGGCCTGCTCTGGGTCAAGACCGGCGGAAAGTGGGGCGCGGCGAAGCTGCCGGAATAACGACGCTTTTTTCTTGCGTTCGGCAGGCTTTGCCGTTACAATAGAAACATAGAAAAACGCGCACCCCGCCGGGCAAGGCCCGGCGGGGCGCTGCCCTGTGCCCCAAAACGGCTGTTTTCAGAAAGGTGACCCCATGTTCGACATCCTCAAAAACACCGCGGAATACAAAAAACTCAAAAGCCACCTGGCGGCGAAGGGCCCGGCGGCCCTCTTCGGCCTGCCTCCGGCGGGCCGCGCCCAGATGCTGGCGCTGCTGGCCGCCGAGAGCCGCCGCCCCCTGCTGGCGGTCACGGCGGGGGAGGCGGAGGCCACCCGCCTCGCGGCGGACTTTTGCGCCTTCGGCCTTCCGGCGGCGGTGTTCCCGCCCCGGGACTTTCTGCTGCGGCCCATCGAGGGCGCCGGGCGGGAATATGAATACCGGCGGCTGGCGGTGCTGGGCGATCTGGTGGGCGGGCGCCTTGGGGCGGTGTGCGTGCCCGCCGAGGCCCTTTTGCAGTACACCATGCCCAAGGAGGAATTCTGCCGCAACACCCTGACCCTCAAGCCCGGGCTGGAGCTGCCCCTCGCCAAACTGGAGGAGCGCCTGTTCGACGCGGGCTACCACCGGCGGGGCCAGGTGGAAGGGCCGGGGCAGTTCAGCGTGCGGGGCGGCATCGTGGACATCTGGCCCCCCGAGGCCAAAAGCCCCGCCCGGTGCGAGTACTGGGGCGACGAGATCGACACCCTTTCCAGCTTCGATGTGCTCAGCCAGCGGCGGGACGGCGAACTGGAAAAGCTGCACATCAGCCCGGCCCGGGAGGTGCTGTTCGGCTCCGCCCCCGAGACCGCCGCCGCCCTGCGCAGCGCCCTGGCCAAAGAGACGGGCCGCCGGGCCGCCGCCATGGAAAAGGCCATGGAGGCGGACCTTGCCCAGCTGGACGCGGGCCTTGTGCCCGAGGCGCTGGACAAGTACCTGGGGGTGCGCTACGAAAAGCCCGCCACCCTGCTGGATTACTTCGATGAGCCCATTCTGGTGCTGGAGGAGCCCAGCGCCATCCGCGAGGCCCAGAAGGCCGCCGCCTTCCGCCGGGGCGAGGAGCTGAAGGGCCTGTATGAGCAGGGGGCGATCTGCCCCGGGCTGGACGTGCTCTATGAGGACATGCCCTACCTGCTGGCGGCGGCCCAGAAGAACACGAGCCTGTGCTGCGAGAACTTCGCCCGCACCCTGCCGGGGCTGGAGCTGAAAGAGATCATCAACGCCCCCGCCCACGCCCGCCCGCCGTTTTCCGGCGAGGCGGCATCCCTGGCGGAGGACCTGGAAAACCTCACCCGCCAGGGCTTCGCGGTGGACGTGCTGGCGGGCACCGGGCGGGCCGCCGCGGCCCTGGCCAGGGACCTGGCGGACAAGGGCTTCCGGGCGGGCACCGCCAAGGACATGGTGGCCAGCCCCGGGGCGGTGGCGGTGCGCGCCGGCCACACCAGCGCCGGCGCGGAGTATCCTTTTGCCCGCTACGCCCTGCTCACCAGCCGCCGGGCGGGGGAGGGGGAAAAGAAAAAGCCCGCCCGCAAGAAGGACAAAAACGCCCTTTCCAGCCTCACCGACATCGCCCCCGGCGATTACGTGGTGCACCAGAACCACGGCATCGGCATGTACACCGGCATCCAGCGGCTGGAAGTGCAGGGCGTTGTGAAGGACTATCTGAAGCTGCTCTACGACAAGGGCGACACGCTGTATGTGCCGGTGACCCAGCTGGACCTGCTCAGCCGCTACACCGCCCCCGGCGACGGGGAGAAGGTGAAGCTGGCGCGGCTGGGCGGCCAGGAGTGGGCCCGCACCCGCCGCAAGGTGAAGGCCGCCGCCGCCGAGATGGCCCAGGAGCTCATCGCCCTCTACGCCAAGCGCCAGCAGGCCAGGGGCACCGCCTTCCCGCCGGACGGCGACTGGCAGCGGGACTTCGAGACCCGCTTTGAGTACGAGGAGACCGCCGACCAGCTGGCGGCGGCCGCCGAGATAAAGAAGGACATGGAGAACCCCTGGCCCATGGACCGGCTGCTCTGCGGCGACGTGGGGGTGGGCAAGACCGAGGTGGCCCTGCGGGCGGCCTTCAAGTGCGTGATGGGGGGCAAGCAGTGCGCCATCCTTGCCCCCACCACCATCCTGGCCTGGCAGCACTACAGCAACATGCTGGCCCGGATGGAGGCCTTCCCCATCCAGCTGGGCCTTTTGTCCCGCTTTAGAACCAAAAAACAGCAGGAGCAGACCATCAAGGGCCTGCGCTCCGGCACGGTGGACATCGTGGTGGGCACCCACCGGCTGCTCAGCGACGACATCAAGTTCCACGACTTAGGGCTGGTCATCATCGACGAGGAACAGCGCTTCGGCGTTAAGCACAAGGAAAAGCTGAAAGAGGCCTTCATCGGGGTGGACATGCTCACCCTCTCGGCCACCCCCATCCCCCGCACCCTGAACATGGCCATGAGCGGCATAAGGGATATGAGCACCATCGAGGAGCCGCCGGTGGAGCGCCAGCCCATCGAGACCTATGTGATGGAGTACGACCCGGTGATCCTGGCCCAGGCCATCAAGAAGGAGCTGGCCCGGGGCGGCCAGGTCTACTACCTGCACAACCGGGTGGACAGCATCGAGGCCGCCGCCGGCATGGTGGGGCGGATGGTGCCCGGCGCCCGGGTGGGGGTGGCCCACGGCAAGATGACCGAGGAGCAGCTGGGCAGGGTGTGGCAGCAGCTGCTGGACGGCGGCATCGACGTGCTGGTGTGCACCACCCTCATCGAGACCGGCGTGGACGTGCGCAACTGCAACACCCTCATCATCGAGGATGCCGACCGCATGGGCCTTGCCCAGCTGTATCAGATACGGGGCCGGGTGGGCCGCTCGGGCCGCAAGGCCTACGCCTACTTCACCTTCCGGCGGGATAAGGTCCTCACCGACGTGGCGGCCAAGCGCCTTTCCGCCATCCGGGAGTTCACCAGCTTCGGCTCGGGCTTCCGCATCGCCATGCGGGACCTTCAGATCCGCGGCGCGGGCAGCCTTTTGGGCCAGAGCCAGCACGGCCACATGCAGGCGGTGGGCTATGACCTTTATATGAAGATACTGGCCGGGGCGGTGGCGCTGGCCAAGGGCGAAGCCCCGCCGCCGGACAAGGCGGACTGCCTCGTGGACATCACGGTGGACGCTTTCATCCCCGACAGCTACATTCCCGAGGCGGCGGGCCGCATCGAGGCCTACAAGCGCATCGCCGCCATCGAGACCGCCGAGGACGCCTCCGACGTGCTGGATGAGCTCATCGACCGCTACGGCGATGTGCCGGGGAGCGTGTCCGGCCTGGTGGACATCTCCCTCATCCGGGTCACGGCGGCGAAGGCGGGGGTGTATGAGATCGGCCAGAAGCGGGACACCCTGCTGCTCTATTCCGACAAGCTCACCCCCGCTTCCATCAAGGCGGCCGCCGCCGCGCTGCCGGGCAGGGTGATGGTGAACGCCGGGGCAAAGCCCTACCTGGCGGTGCGGGTGGACCGGGGCGAAGCGCCCCTCGCCGCGCTGCGGGCGGTGCTGGAAGCCCTGGCAGGCGATTGAAAAACCGCCTTCCGGGCGATATAATAGAAAAAAACGCCCCTTGGCGGACGGGGCGCTGTGAAAAGGGGAGGATACGGCGATGAAGATTCTTTGTTCCAACTGCGGGCTTCGCTATGACCCCGCGGTGAACAATGGCATCTGCCCCCACTGCGGGCGCTACAACGAGGCCCCGCCGGAGGCCTTTGTGCCCCAGACGGAAGAAGAGGAGGAGCCTCAGTACGACGAGGACCCGGAGCTCTGGGCGCCGCCCGCGCCGGTGCGGCGGCGAGTCAGCCGGCCTGCGCTTGTGCTGCTCATCCTGTTTTTGGCGGTGTTCGCGGTGGAATGCGCGGTTTTCCCGCTGGCGACCCGGGCCGCCAAGGCAGGGCAGGCCCAGGCGGCGTATGTGCCCCAGGCCCTGGTGACCAGCGCCGCCCAGAACGAGGCCTTCGCCTTCGGCCCCGCCGGGCGGCAGGTGCTGGTGGGCCAGGCCCAGCGGCTGGGCTCCATCCGCGGCACGGAGGAAGGCGCAGAGGTGCTGCGCGTCTGGTGCGAGGTGGATAAGGAGCAGGACTACCGTTCCGACTGGGCCGCCGACACATTTTTGCAGGCGGGGGACATTTACTATCCCGCCATCCAGACCTACGACCTGGAACAGTTCTACCCCGAGCTGGCCGCCGAGGCGCTGGACCCCTACGCCTTCCAGAGCGTTTCCATGGACGAGGGCTGGCTGTACTTCCTGGTGCCGGAGGGTGCGGCGGGGCACACTTTGTGGCTCCAGTGCCAGACCCTTGACCGGGACTATAACATCAGCGAAGCGGCCATGACGGGCATTGACCTGACTGTGACGGAAGGGAGCGTGAGCGGCGAATGAACCGACAGAACAGCCGTCCCGGCCTGCTCATGTGGGCCCTGGCCGCCCTGGCTCTGGCCGCCGCGGTGGCCCGCTTCGCGGCGGGCATGGCCGGGCTGGACAACGCCCGCTACGCCGGCGACTGGAACGTGAGCGCCGACCAGATGAGCGTGCAGGCCATCGACACCCCCGAATGGGGCGAGACCTTTTACGACTATTATCTGGTCAGCTTCCGGCTGACCAACCACAGCCAGCGCCCGGTGGACCTGGACGAATACACCTTCGAGGCCCTGCCCCAGAAGGGGGACGAATGGGCCGCCCGCTTCGATTCCGATTGGGACAGCGAGGCCGCCTATACCCTGCGGCCCCAGGTGCCCCAGGGCTGCACCGCCCCGGTGAGCATGGTGCTGCGGGTGGACCCGGAGGAACTGGGCAGCAGCACGTTGGACATCCTCTTCGAGGACTACGCCGGCGGCATCCTCCTGGGGCAGATCACCCTGCCGGGATGAATCTCAAAGCGGCCTTTGCCATGGGGGCGAAGGCCGCTTTTTTGCGCCGCAAAAAGATTTTATCTTCGTTCATATTTTCTTCATATCCAGCGGATATGCTATAAACATGAAAAAAGGCGGCGAGCCGCCATCCCAAATAAGCACAAAGGCGGTGTTTTATGAAGACGCGCGGGCCGAAAAACCCCAACAAGGTGCTGATCTATTACTGCATCGGCGCGCTGGTGGCGCTGCTGGTGTTCAACTGGCTCATCTTCCCCCAGATGATGCGGGGCGCAGTGATCGAGGTGACCTACAACCAGTTCCTCTCGGACCTCTCGGCGGGCAGCGTGGTGGCCGTGGAGGAGAACTCCACCGCCGGCACCATCACCTATCAGGTGAAGGATGAAAACGGGCGGGACCGCATCTGCCAGACCGCCATCGTCAACGACCCCGACCGGGTGGACCGCATCCTGGCGGCCACCGGCCCCGACGGCAGCGCCGTGCAGTACGGCGGCGTGGTGCCCACCCAGGCGTCCCCCGCCATGAACCTTTTGTTCGGCGTGGTGCTGCCGGTCATCATCATGGTGGCGGCGGGGCAGCTGCTTATGCGCTGGATGGCAAAAAAGATGGGCGGGCCCAACGCCATGAGCTTCGGCAAGTCCAACGCCAAGGTGTATGTGGAGGCCCAGACGGGCAAGACCTTTGCCGACGTGGCCGGCCAGGACGAGGCCAAGGAGGCCCTGGCCGAGATCGTGGATTTCCTTCACAACCCCAGCAAATACAACAGCATCGGCGCCACCCTGCCCAAGGGCGCGCTGCTGGTGGGCCCTCCGGGCACCGGCAAGACCCTGCTGGCCAAGGCGGTGGCGGGCGAGGCCCACGTGCCCTTCTTCTCCATCTCCGGCTCGGAGTTCGTGGAGATGTTCGTGGGCATGGGGGCGGCCCGCGTGCGGGACCTGTTCCGCCAGGCGGCCCAGAAGGCCCCCTGCATCGTGTTCATCGACGAGATCGACACCATCGGCAAAAGCCGCGACGGCGCCGCCGGCATGGGCGGCAACGACGAGCGGGAGCAGACCTTGAACCAGCTGCTCACCGAGATGGACGGCTTCGACGGCTCCAAGGGGGTCATCATCCTGGCCGCCACCAACCGCCCCGAAACGCTGGACAAAGCCCTTTTGCGCCCGGGCCGCTTCGACCGGCGCATCCCGGTGGAGCTGCCGGACCTGGAAGGCCGCGCCGCCATCCTCAAGGTGCACGCCCGCAAGGTGATGATGGACGAGAACGTGGACTACATGGCCATCGCCCGGGCCACCTCCGGCGCCTCCGGCGCGGAGCTGGCCAACATGATCAACGAGGCGGCGCTGCTGGCGGTGAAGAACGGGCGGCGCATCGTGCGCCAGAGCGACCTGGAGGAAGCGGTGGAGACGGTGATCGCCGGCTACCAGCGCAAGAACAAGGTGCTCAGCCAGAAGGAAAAGCGCATCGTGGCCTACCATGAGATCGGCCACGCCCTGGTGGCCGCCAAACAGACCGAAAGCGCCCCCGTCACCAAGATCACCATCGTCCCCCGCACCTCCGGGGCGCTGGGCTACACCATGCAGGTGCCCCAGGAGGAAACGAACCTGCTCACCCGCCAGGAGGCGCTGAACAAGATCGCCACCTTCACCGGCGGCCGGGCCGCCGAGGAACTCATCTTCGGCAGCTACACCTCCGGCGCCTCGGGCGACATCGAGCAGGCCACCCGCCTGGCTCGGTCGATGGTCACCCGCCTGGGCATGAGCCGCCAGTTCGACATGATGGCCCTGGAGACCACCGCCGGCAAGTACCTGAACGCCGACGCCACCCTGGCCTGCAGCGAGGGCACCGCCGAAAAGATCGACGAAGAGGTGCTTTCCATCATCAGGGAGGCCCACGAAAAGGCTACGGGCATCCTCAAGGAGAACATCGACAAGCTCCACGAGCTGGCCGCCTTCCTGATGGAGCGGGAGAGCATCACCGGCGAGGAATTCATGGAGATCCTCAACCGCCAGCCCCTGCCCGAGCAAAGCGCACAATAAAAAATTCCCGCCACCCCGTTTGGGTGGCGGGAATTTTTGCTGGTTGTAAGGCGGCCTTCCTTCCCGTATAATGAAAGGAGCAAACAACGGGAGGAAACGGCACGTGATGAAAAAATTCCTGGCCCTGGCGCTCACCCTTGCGGCGGCGCTGACCTGGGGCTTTTCCGCCGCCGCCGGGTGGGACCCGCCGGAAGGGGCGGTGAACGCCGAGGCGGTGGTGCTCTACAATGTGGACACCGGCACGGTGGTGTACGAGAAGAATTCCCGCCAGGTGCGGGCCGCCGCCAGCCTCACCAAAATGATGACCGCGCTGCTGCTGGCGGAAAGCGGCGAGGACCTTTCCCAGGCCTTCACCATCCCCGAGGAGCTGCGGGAGGAGTTCGACCGCATCCAGGCGGAGAACGGCTCGGACGCGGACCTGAAGATAGGGGAGACGGTCACGCTGGAAAGCCTGCTCTACGCCTGCCTTCTGCCCAGCGGCAACGACGCCGCCAGCGCCATCGCCTATTACCTGGGCAATGGGGACATGCAGGCTTTTTTTGACAAGATGAACGCCCGGGCCACCCAGCTCGGGTGCGAAAACACCAGCTTTACCTGCGCCCACGGCCTTTACGGCCTGGAATACGGCAACCACTCCACCGCCTGGGACATGTTCCTCATCGGAAAGGCCTTCCGGGAGAACGACCTGCTGATGGAGGCGGTCACCCAGACCGGCTACTGGATGCCCCTCACCAACGTGCACACCACGCCCGAGAGCGCCGACGCCCCCGAGGGCGCGGCCTACTACATCACCACCACCAATGTGATGCAGCTGCCGGACCAGGCGCTCTACCGCCCCTACATCCGGGGCATCAAGACCGGCTTCACCGACGAGGCGGGCCGGTGCTTCGTCTCCAGCGCCGAGTCGGGCGGCATGACCTGGCTGCTGGTGGTGATGGGCGCGCCCGTCCAGCTGGCCCAGGACGGTTTCAACTGGGCCTTCCACACCACCGCCGGCCTCTACGACTGGGCGCTTGTGAACTTCTGGCCGGTGGCCCTGCCCAACACCGAGACCCCCGTGGCCAGCGTGCCGGTGAAGTGGTGCGCCGAGGCCGAAACGGTGGACCTCTACGCCGCCTCCACCCTCACCACCCTGCAATGCGCGGACAGCCAGGTGGAAGTGGTGGCCGAGGGCCTGCCCGAGACGCTGGAGGCCCCGGTAAAAGCCGGGCAGACGGCGGGCCGGGCCGTGGTCTATGTGGACGGCGAGGCGGTGGGCACGGTGGAACTGGTCACCGCCGCCGCCTGCCAGCGCAGCGCCTGGCTCTATTATAAAGACCGGCTGGCCCCCTTCGCCCCCGCCTTCATCGCGGCGGCGGCGCTGGCGGCTGCGCTGCTGCTCTTCTGGGCGGCGCGGGCGGCAGGGAACCGGCGCAAACGGCCCGCCTCCGTCCGGAGATAAACGCAGGAGCAAAAAGGTGCGCCTCATCAAACGGAGGCGCACCTTTTTGTGCACTCCACAAAATTTTCACCGTTCTTTCCGGCTGATTTCACAATCCCCCCGTAAAATACACCGTAGCATTCGCCCGGCCCGGGCGAAGACAAGGAACAATGGGGGAATTGTTTTATGAGCAAGATCAAAACTGCCTGCGCGGGCGCGGCGGCCTTTGCCGGCCGGCACAAAAAGGCGGTCATCGCGCTGGCGCTGCTGGCGGCCGCCGCGGCGGCCGCCGCTCTTTTCCTGCGCGGGCGCTTTGCCCGCCCGGCGAACCTGCCCGCCGCGGGCGGCAGCTACGTGCGCACCGTCACCCTGCAGAAAGGCACCCTGGAGGACTCCATCAGCGCCACCGGCACGGTGCAGAGCAGCGAGGTGTCCAACGTGACCACCGACCTGAAATACACCGTGAAGACAGTGGACGTGCAGGTGGGCGACTCGGTGGAGGAGGGGGACGTCATCTGCACCCTGGACACCTCCGAACTGGAAGAGAGCATCCAGAAGCTGCAGGAGAGCCTGGCCGACGCCAAGGCCACCGCCCAGACGCAGTATGAAAAGGCCCAGGCCAGCCTCACCGAGGCGGAGGAGAACGTCAAAAGCACCTACGACGATATGAAGGAGGCCGAAGACGAGCGGGATTCCGCCAAAAGCGCCTATGAGACCGCCGCCGCCGCAGTGAGCGGCTACCAGGCCGAGGTGGACGCCGCCAACGCCGACCTGCTCGCCAAGCTGAACGCCCGCCAAAGCGCCCTCGCCGCGTGGCAGGCGCTGGGCGGCTCGGTGGACGCGAACGGCGACCCGGTGGACCCGCCCGCCCCCACGGCGGAACCTGCCCCCGGCGACCCCAGCGGCGGGGAGCAGGCGGCCGCCTTTGCCCTGACGGCGGAGCAGGAGGCGGCCAAGGCCGCGCTGGTGACGGCAAACAGCGAGTACCAGGCCGCCGAGCAGGCCCTGCAGACCGCCCAGGCCAACCTGCAGGCGGCCCAGTCCGCTTCGAGCTACACCTCCCTTTCCAGCGCCTACACCCAGGCCCAGACCGCCTACGAGCAGGCCAAGACCACCTACGAGAACGCCGTCAAGACCAGCGAGACCGCCGAGGAAAGCCGGGACACCGCC
Organism: Candidatus Allofournierella excrementigallinarum; assembly: GCF_944388085.1. Classification (NCBI taxonomy): domain Bacteria; kingdom Bacillati; phylum Bacillota; class Clostridia; order Eubacteriales; family Oscillospiraceae; genus Allofournierella; species Candidatus Allofournierella excrementigallinarum. The sequence goes on from NZ_CALXHK010000026.1 coordinate 27,806, forward strand.
CTGGAAAGCTACAACAAAGCCGGCGAGAGCGACGAGCTGGAGGACCTCCAGTCGCAGCTGGAAAAATGCACCCTGAAGGCCGAGACCTCCGGCAAGGTCACCGCGGTGAACGCCACGGTGGGCAGCGCCGTCGACGGCGCCGCCGCCACCATTCAGGACACCGACCATCTCAAGATCGCCATCTCCATCGCCGAGTATGACATCGGCAGCGTCAGCGAGGGGATGCGCGCCGTTATCACCAGCGACGTGATCGACGGCGAGATCAGCGGCACCCTCACCCAGATCTCGCCCACCGCCTCCGGCGGCGGCTCCTCCTCCAGCACCTTCTCCGCCGAGGTGACGGTGGATGACGAAAACAGCGGCCTGCTCATCGGCACCAACGCCAAGGTGCAGATCATCCAGTCCACCACCGAGGACGTGTTCACCGTGCCGCTGGACGCCATCGAGGAACAAGAGGACGGCACCTCCGTTATCTATGTGCGCACCGGCGAGGAAGACGGCGAGCCCGTCTTTGAACAGGTGCAGGTGACGGTGGGCGCCTCCAACGACTACTACGCCGAAGTCAGCGGTGCGGACCTGGAAGAGGGCATGATCGTGCGGGCCTCCGCCGACCCGGAGGAAGCCACCGAAGAGGTGGGCGGTTCTTCCGACATGATGATGATGGGCGGCGGCGAAGTGGTCATCGCCGCGCCCGCGGACGGCGGCGCGGCCATGCCCTCCGGCGGCGGCAACATGGGCGGCGGCCGGCCCGGGATGGGAGGCTGACGGCTATGCAGCAGCCAATCATCGAAATGCGCGGCATCGTCAAGCGCTATTACATCGGCAAGCCCAATGAATTGGAGATCCTCCACGGCATCGACCTTGCGGTCTGGCCCGGCGAGTTCGTGGCCATCGTGGGCGAGAGCGGCAGCGGCAAATCCACCCTGATGAACATCATCGGCGTGCTGGACCGCCCCACCGAGGGCAGCTACACTCTGGACGGGGTGGACGTGGGCAAAGCCAAAGACAGCGAGCTTTCCGCCATCCGCAACCGCAAGATCGGTTTCGTGTTCCAGACCTTCAACCTCATCGGGCGCACCAGCGCCCAGAAAAATGTGGAGCTGCCCATGCTCTATGCCCGGGCGCCCGCCCGCCAGCGGGCAAAGCGGGCCAGGGAGCTGCTGGCCCAGGTGGGCATGAGCGAGCGGGCCAGCCACGAGCCGAACGAACTGTCCGGCGGGCAGAAGCAGAGGGTGGCCATCGCCCGGGCGCTGGCGAACGAACCGGCCCTGCTTCTGGCGGACGAACCCACCGGCGCGCTGGACTCCGCCACCAGCCGCACCGTCATGGACATCTTCCACGAATTGCACCGTCAGGGCATGACCATCGTGCTCATCACCCACAGCCAGCAGCTGGCCCAGGAGTGCCAGCGCATCCTCACGCTGCAGGACGGGCGCATCATCGGCGAGCGGAAGGGGGCGGGCCGCAGTGCTTGACAACATCCGCATGGCCTTCGCCAGCCTCTGGGCGGGCAAGATGCGCGCCCTGCTCACCATGCTGGGCATCATCATCGGCATCGGCTCGGTCATCGCCATCGTCACGGTGGGCGACTCCCTCTCCGGTTCCCTCACCGACAGCCTCCAGAGCTTCGGCGTGGGCAACATCACCGTCAGCCTGCAGCAGAAGAGCGAGAGCGACTCCGGCGGCGGGGCGGTGCGCATGTTCAGCATGGCCCGGCCCTCCGAGGAGGACCTCATCACCGACGCCATGCTGGAGGAATACCAGGCCGCCTACGCCGGCAGCATCTACGCCATCTCCCTGGAGAGCGCCCTGGGCACCGGCACGGTGGGCGGCGGCGAGGACACCGCTTCGGTGCAGGTGACCGGCGTCAACGCCCAGTACGCCGACGCCAACGAGCTGGAGCTGCTCTGCGGGCGCTTCGTCAAGGACTCCGACGGCGAGCGCCAGCTGGCGGTGGTCAGCGACCTGGCCTGCGAGACCCTGTTCGGCCGCGCTGATTCCTCGGTGCTGGGCCAGAGCTTTCAGGTCACGGTGGGCCAGAAGCTGCTCACCTTCTATGTGGCGGGCGTTTATGAATACGACGACAGCGGCTACTTCAGCATGACCGGCGAGGACCCGGTCACCGAGATGTACATCCCGCTGGCGGCGGCCCAGAAGCTGGGCGAAGCGGACGAGGGCTACCAGAGCTTCACGGTGGTGGCCGCCTCCGGCGCCGACACCGCCGCCTTCCTGGACGAGACCGAGGCCTTCTTTTCCAGCTTCTACACCCGCAACGAGAGCTGGACGGTGACCGCCACCAGCATGGAGAGCCTTGTCGAGGAGATGACCAGCATGCTGAACACCGTCAAGCTGGCCATCAGCGCCATCGCGGCCATCAGCCTGCTGGTGGGCGGTATCGGCGTGATGAACATCATGCTGGTCAGCATCACCGAGCGCACCCGGGAGATCGGCACCCGCAAGGCCCTGGGCGCCCGCCGGGGCGACATCCGCCTCCAGTTCATCACCGAGGCGGTGGTCATCTGCCTGGTGGGCGGCGCGCTGGGGGTGGCCCTGGGCGTGGCTTTGGGCAGCGTGGGCGCGTCCCTGCTGGGCTACGCCGTAAAACCCAGCCTTTCCGCCGTCCTCGTCGCAGTGGGCTTCTCCATGGCCATCGGCGTGTTCTTCGGCTATTACCCGGCCAATAAGGCCGCCAAGCTGGACCCCATCGACGCGCTGCGCTACGAGTGAGCGCCGTGCCCTCTTGCAAGCCGTGATATAATGATGGTGTACTCCGCCGCAGGGCCTGCCGGAACAGGGCAGGCCTTGCGGCGGCCGTTCTTGGATGAAAAAGGAGTGGATACCATGGGTTTTGCAACGGGCAAAAAACGGATGACTCTGGCCGCGCTGGCGGCCGTTCTGGCGCTGGCGGTGGCCGGCTGCGGCGCGAAGCCGGTGACGGTGGACCCGGCGCCTTATCTGTCGGTGGAATTTTCCGGCATGAGCGGCGAGGGCACGGCCGTCTGGAGCTTTGACAGCGAGGGCTTCGCCGCGGCCTGCGGCGAAGATGTGAAGGACGCGGTGGGCCTTGCCGCCTGCGTGGACGGCAGCCTGGACAAGGCGGAGGGCCTTTCCAACGGCGACACGGTCACCTTCCGGTGGAACTGCGACGCTGAAACGGCACAGGAAGAGCACAACGCCGTCCTGGCGCCGGAAGACGCCGCCTTCACGGTGGAGGGGCTGGACGAATGGGTGACCGCCCTGGACCAGATCGGCCAGGAGGACTGGGATGCCCTGGCGGCCGCCGGTGAAGAGGCGCTGCGCCAGAAGGAGGGCGACTCCATCCTTTCCGCCGGCTGCCTGGGCGGCTACATGCTGGTGCGCCAGGACTTCAGCAGCGAGATGGTGGACGTCCATAACATGCTCTATGCGGCCTACAAGGTCCAGGCTCAGCTGCCGGACGGCAGCACCCTGACCTACTACGCCGGCGTCGGCTTCGGCGACCTGGTGCTCCACGGCGACGGCTCGGTGGAGGCCACCGGCGACTACGGCTTTCTGGCCTACGGCAACATCGACGTGAAGGTGAACGGCGATTACTACAACTTCACCGGCTTCGAGACGCTGGAGGACATGAACGCGGTGTGCATCGACGGATACTCCGGCATGTACGCGGTGGAGTCCAACGTGACCGAGGCGGCCGCGTAAAGATGAAAAGCGCTCTCCCCGTGGGGAGGGCGCTTTTTTGCGCGGGTCAGCCGTTTCGCCGCAGCCCCTCGTTCAGCTGCCGCGCCGCGCGGCGGGCGGCGGCCCAGCCGGCCAGCCAGAAGGCCAGGAACAGCGCGAGGAAGACGGCAAAATAGCTCAGAAAGCCCGCCAGGCTGTGCTCCATCCAGTGGGCCAGCCAGGCGGAGGGCAGCATCGCCAGCGAAGCGCCCAGGAAATATACGGCGGTCTGTTTTGCGTAGCTCCAGTCCTCCCGCCGCCACACCAGCGACAGGGCGGAGAACGCCGCGCCGATGCCGGCGCACAGCACCGCCTGCGCCGCCACGGCGGCGGCTTCGCTGCCCACGGCCTCGGCCAGCGGGGGCATCACCGCCAGATACTCGCCGCCGCCCCAGAAAAAGGAAACCAGGATGGTGATGGCGTAGCCGATGGCCAGGCCCACCGGCGCGCCCTGCGCCGCGTAAAGAAGGATCTTTTTCATCTTGATGCACCTCATATCCCCAGAATCTGTTTGATGGCGGGCACATACCGGCGGGACACATAGCTGGCGGTCCCGTTTTTCAGCCGCACGCAGATGGTGCCGGAAAGGCCGGTGTCAAAGCTCTCCGCCCAGTCCAGGTTCACCAGTTCCGAATGGGAGATGCGCACGAACCGCCGCCCCGCCAGCCGGGCCTGGGCTTCATACAGCCGCATCCGCAGCAGGTATTCGCCCTTTTCCGCCACGGCGTACACCTTGCCCGCCGCGGCGTACACCCGCACCAGCGCGTTTGGGTCCAGCACTTCCAGCCGCCCCGCCCGCTCGCCGCACAAAAGGGGCGGCTGCTCTGCCAGGCGGTGCAGCAGCTGCTCCACCTCGCTCGTCACGGCGGCGGTGCGCAGGGTCAGTTCCGGCTCGGTGCAGGCCGCGTCCAGCACCACTTCCACTTTCATCCCCCTCGCCTCCTTTCACTGCCATTATAGAGGAAAGGGAGGGGCGCTGCCAACGCTTTTTCCACAGTCGGTCGATTTTGGGCCTCAGCCGGCGTTTTTCCTTTGCATGCGGGGGCAAAGTGTGCTATGCTCTTCTTAAATAAATGAAGGAGGGGTGCAACATGGGTTATACCTTCGGATTCATCGGCGCCGGCAGCATGGGCGGCGCGCTGGCCCGGGCGGCCTGCCGCTGGCGGCCGGAGCAGGTGGTGCTCACCGACCGCACGCTGGACAAGGCGGTGGCCCTGGCCGAAGAGCTGGACTGCGACATCGCCATGGACAACAACGCCGTTGCCCGGGAGGCGAAGTTCATCTTCCTGGGGGTCAAGCCCCAGATGATGGGGGAGATGCTGGCCACCCTCGCGCCCACGCTGGAAGGGCGGGGCGGGGGATACGTGCTGGTGAGCATGGCCGCCGGCCTCACCATCGCCCGGCTGGAGGAGATGCTGGGCTTCCCCGCGCCCATCCTGCGCATCATGCCCAACACCCCCGCCGCCATCGGCGAGGGGATGATCCTCTATGCCGCCAACGAGCGGGTGGCCGCCGCCGACGTGGAGGAATTCTGCGACAAGATGGTGGGCGCGGGCCGCCTCGACCGGCTGGAAGAGCGCCTCATCGACGCGGCCAGCTCGGTGTCCGGCTGCGGGCCGGCCTTCGTGTATCAGTTCATCGAGGCTTTGGCGGACGGGGGCGTGGCCTGCGGCCTGCCCCGGCCCAAGGCCATGGAGTACGCCGCCCAGACCCTGGTGGGCGCGGCGGGCATGGTGCTGGCCACCGGCCGCCACCCCGGCCAGCTGAAGGACGAGGTGTGCAGCCCCGGCGGCAGCACCATCGCCGGGGTCTACGCCCTGGAAAAGGGCGGGATGCGCGCCGCGGTGATGAGCGCCGTGCTGGAAAGCTTTGAAAAGAACAAGGAGCTGGGCAAACAATGAGCGGACTGGGCATTCGCCTTGTGGGGCTGGACATCGACGGCACCCTTCTGAACAGCGCCGGGCAGCTCACCATGCGCACCGAACAGGCCATCCGCGCCTGCATCGCCGCGGGCTGCCTTGTGGTGCCCGCCAGCGGGCGGCCCTGGGGCGGCCTGCCGAAGGCATTCACCTCCATCCCCGGAGTGGACTGGGCGGTCACCGCCAACGGGGCCACCCTGGTGGACCTGGCCGCCGGGCAGGTGGCCGAGCGCCGCTGGATGAGCCGGGAGGACTGGTCTTACGCCTGGGACCTCACCGCCGGCTTTGACCGGGTGATGGACCTGTTCCTGGACGGCTGGGGTTACAGCGAAGCCGCGAAGCTGGAGCGGGCGGAGGACTGGGCGCCCCCCGGCATGGCGGGCTATCTGCGGTCCAGCCGCCGTTCGGTGGAAAACGTGCACGCCTTCGCCGGGCAGCAGGCGGCCATCGAAAAGGCCAACCTCTTTTTCACCCACCCCGCCCAGCGCCTGGAAGCCTGGCGGCTGCTGGAAGAGAGCGGCCGCTTTGAGGTGAGCGCCTCCAGCGCCGTGGGCATCGAGCTGAACGCCAAAGGGGTGGACAAGGCCGAGGGCCTGCTGGCCCTGGGGCGGCGGCTGGGCATCCAGCCCGCCTTCATCATGGCCTGCGGCGACGCGGGCAACGACCTGCCCATGCTGCGCCGCGCAGGGGTGGGGGTGGCCATGGGCAACGCCGCCCCGGCGGTGAAGTCGGCGGCCCGCTTCGTCACCGACACCAATGACAACGACGGCGTGGCCAAGGCGCTGGAGCGCTTTGTGCTGGGCCGCTGAAAAGGAAAAACAAAGGCCCCTCTTTTCCCGGGAAAAGAGGGGCCCTTTTGCCGCCCGGAAAAAGGGGCTTGTCCCGGCGGGTGGTTTGTGCTATCCTCAATACCGTGCGGCAAAACGGGCCGCAACTCGAAACGGGGAAGTGACCTTTTTATGCTGGACTGGCTGCCGCTCTCTCTGCCGGCGATGCTGTTTTTGTGCTCGATGGTGGGCCTTGCGGGCTTTGTGGACGCTGCCGCGGGCGGCGGCGGGCTCATCGCCCTGCCCGCCTACATGGCGGTGGGTCTGCCCATGCACTATGTCTACGGCTGCAACAAGCTCTCGTCGGCGGTGGGCACCACCTTCTCCACCGCCCGCTTTTTCAAAAACGGCGCGCTGGAACTCAAGGTGGGCCTCGCGGCCGCCGCGGCCAGCTTTATGGGCAGCGCCCTGGCCAGCCAGGTGGTGCTGCTTTTGCCGGACGCGTCCCTCAAGCTCATCCTGCTGGTGATGCTGCCGGTGGCGGCGGTCATCATCCTCACCCGGCGGGACCTGGCGGGCCCTGACCGGCCTGCCTTGCGGCAGGGGACGGGCAAATGGTGGAAGGCGGCGGCCATCGGCTTTTTCATCGGCAGCTACGACGGCCTCATCGGCCCCGGCACCGGCACCTTCGCCATCCTGGCCTTCTGCATGTTCATGGGCTACGACCTGCGCAGCGCCTCCGGCAACGCAAAGCTTTTGAACCTTGCCAGCAACTACGCCTCGGTCATCACCATGGTCACCGCGGGCAAGGCGCTCTACGCCGTGGCCCTGCCGGCGGCGGTGTTCGGCATCATCGGCCACCTGCTGGGCAGCGGCATGGCGCTGAAAAAGGGCGCGAAGTTCATCCGCCCCATGATGCTCTGCGTGCTGGCGCTGCTTCTGGCGGACCTGGTGGGGGAGCTGCTCGCATAACCTAAAACAAAAAAAGCGCGGGGAATGCTCGGTGGTCGTAAAACAGTAATATTTGAATTTCTTGGAACAGGCATGATTTCGGTCATGCCTGTTCCGCTTT
>NZ_CALXHK010000027.1:0-31643 GCF_944388085.1 Candidatus Allofournierella excrementigallinarum
CAGCGCCTCCAGCCGGGCTTTCATATCACGCTTCATGGCAAGGCCTCCTCCCGGCTCAGGCGGACGCCTTGCAGATGGAAACGGCGGCGTCGGCGGCGGAAGCGGCGTCGGCGGTGTAGCAGTCGGCGCCGATCTGGTCGCAGAAGGTCTGGGTGACGGGCGCGCCGCCCACCATGATCTTCACCTTGCCGTGGATGCCGGCCTCATCGGCCTTCTTCACCACCTCTTCCATCATGCCCATGGTGGTGGTGAGCAGGGCGGAACAGCAGATGATCTGGCAGCCCTGGTCGATGGCGGTCTGCACATAGGTCTCGGGGGCCACGTCGGTGCCCAGGTCGATGACCTCCAGGCCCTTGCCCTCCATCATCATCTTCACCAGGTTCTTGCCGATGTCGTGCAGGTCGCCCTTCACGGTGCCGATGCACACCTTGCCCACGGCCTCCACGCCCGCCTGGGCCATCAGGGGCTTGAGCAGCGCCGCGCCCATGTTCATGGCGCGGGCGGCCACCAGCACTTCCGGCACGAACACCTCGTTGTTCTTGAATTTTTCGCCGATCACGCCCATGCCGGCCAAAAGGCCCTCGTCCAGGATCTGCTCCACGGGAATGCCCTGATCAATGGCCTGCTGCACCAGCTCCTTTACGATCTTGGCTTTGCCCTTCTGGAGATTTTCGGAAATGTCGGTCAGAATGCTCATGGATGCTCTTCCTCCGTTCTTTGGTCTTGCGGCGGCGCGCGGCCGCCTTGTTCTGAGCATAGGATAGCATATCCCCGCCGCCCGGCGCTTGTAATCGCCTGCGATTTTTGGTAATATTTTATTAATATAAAAAGCGGTTCCAAAAGGAGGGGAAGGCCGTGGAAAAAACCTTTGACCTCACCCTTGCGCGGGAGTGCGCGGCGGCCTTTTCCGCCTCCACCGGGCTGGGGTGCATCGTGTCGGACAAAGAGGGAGCCACCCTTGCGGAGTATGGCTACGGCTGCTCTGCCTGCCGCATCTGCCGGCTGGCGGGCCGGCCGGCGGCCCAGTGCGTGCGGGCCCAGAACTACAGCATGGCCGAGGCCGAGCGCTTCGGCGGGCGCTACATCTATTACTGCCCCATGGGGCTGACCTGCTTTGTGTCGCCCCTTCTGGGCGAGCTGGACAGCTGCGCCCGCATCACGGCGGGGCCCTTCCTGATGGTGGAAAAGGAGGACTTCATCGACTGCGAGCTGATGGCGCTGGAGGAAGAACGGCGGGCCCGGGTGGTGGCGGAGCTGGAAAACGTGCGGGTCATCCCCACGGCCACGGTGAGCCGGATGTCCACGCTGCTGTTCATGGCGGTGGGCTTTATGAACAAGGTGTCGGCCTCGGAGCGGATGCGCCAGGTGCAATCGGCGGACGCCATCCAGGGCCAGATCAACAGCTACATTTTGCAGCTCAAGCAGGAGGAACAGCCGCCGCCCTATCCCTTCGCGGTGGAAAAGGCCTTCCTGCGCAGCATCCGCCGCTCGGAAAAGGACCAGGCGCGCAGCCTTTTGAACCGGCTTCTGGGCCACATCCTGCTGGCCACCGGCCAGCAGCTGGACACGGTGAAATCCCGGGTGTGCGAATTGCTGGCCCTCACCGGGCGGGCGGCGGTGGAGGCGGGCGCGGAGAGCGGCGCCACCCTGCGGCTGTGCCACGAGAGCCGCGGGCGCATCGAGCAGGCGGGGGACATCGAGGCCATGTGCGCCGTGCTGAGCGACGCGGTGAACCGCCTGATGGACAGCGTGTTCCGCTATTCGGACATGCGCCACGCCCACGCCATCCACCTGTGCATGCAGCACATCGAGACCCACTATTACGAAAAGGTCACGCTGGAGCAGCTGGCCCAGCGGGTGTTCCTCTCGCCGGCCTACCTGAGCCGGGTGTTCAAGGAAGAGACGGGCACCTCCTTCAACGACTATCTCAACGCCGTGCGCATCGGCAAGGCGCGGCAGCTGCTGCTTCACGAGGACCTGCGCATCACCGACGTGGCCAGCGCCGTGGGGTTCGACGACCAGAGCTATTTCACCAAGGTGTTCCGCCGCGTCACCGGCATGACGCCGCTGCGCTACCGCGCGCGCTACACCCAGGGCGAGGAATAAAACAGGCTGCTGGACAAACGGGCCAAAGCATGATACGCTTGCCGCAGGAACGTTTGAAGACCTCTGCGGCTTTTAAAAAGGAGGACGGCGTATGGAATATCCCGGCAGGACCCCGGTGCGGGTGGACGAATACCCTCTTTTGGACGGCGCGCGCCATCCCTTTGCGGTGATCTGCCCCGGCGGGGGCTACGAAAAAATTTCCGACCCGCTGGAAGGGGAGGACTTTGCCCGGCGGCTGAACGAGTTGGGCTGCGCGGCCTTTGTGGTGCGCTGCGAGCACGTCTCCTGGCCGGGCGTGGGCCTGGGCGAAGGGCTGCCCTGCGCCGGCTGGCCCAGGCGGGCGGCGGAGTTCTGGCGGCGGGCCGTTCTTTAAAAAATCGGCGGAAAAGGGTTGACAGCCTTCTCAAACCCTGCTATAATAAATCACGCTGCACGACAGGGCAGCGTGCATATTCCTCCTTAGCTCAGTCGGTAGAGCATGCGGCTGTTAACCGCAGGGTCGTTGGTTCGAGCCCAACAGGGGGAGCCAAAAAGAGCACGTCGAAGGACGTGCTCTTTTCTTTTGCCCGGGCGGCCCGGCGGGCTTTTTTCCGGCGGTGGACGGGACGGGGCGAGGGTGCCCAAAAAGGGCCGGCGGGGCCCGCTGCAAGTTAAAATGCAAGTCAAAATGCAGGTCAAATGCGGGGCGGGACGAACTGCGCCCGCCCCGAAAAAGCCCGCCGCCGCGAAAAAAGCGCCCCGGCCTTTTGGCCGGGGCGCTGCCCGTATGCTGTGCAAAAAATCAATCTTCCCGGTTGCCGAACTCGCTCAGGCTCAGGCCGGGGTTGTGCTCCTCGGCCCAGGTGATGGCCCAGGGGGAGGTGAACAGCAGCAGCTTCGAGCCCTTCAGGTCCTCGATGCGCCGGGTGTCGCTGGTCAGGTCCAGGGATTTGGGGTCCAAATCTTCGTTTTCGATCCAGCGGATGTGCTCGTAGGGCAGGTTCTGCATGCGGATGTCCACGTTGTATTCGTTTTTCAGCCGGTATTCCAGCACCTCGAACTGCAAAACGCCCACAACGCCCACGATGACCTCCTCCATGCCGCCGCCCAGCTCCCGGAAGATCTGGATGGCGCCCTCCTGGGCCACCTGCTCCATGCCCTTCACGAACTGCTTGCGCTTCATGGTGTCCACCTGGGTCACCCGGGCGAAGTGCTCGGGGGCGAAGGTGGGGATGCCCGCGTAGCGGATGGGCTCCTTGCCGGTGCACAGGGTGTCGCCGATGGAGAAGATGCCCGGGTCGAACAGGCCGATGATGTCGCCGGCAAAGGCCTCGTCCACGGTGGCCCGGTCCTGGGCCATCAGCTGGGTGGACTGGGCCAGCTTTATCTTCCTGCCCTGCTGCACATGGGTCACCTCCATGCCCCGCTCAAAGCGGCCGGAGCAGATGCGCATGAAGGCGATGCGGTCCCGGTGGGCCTTGTTCATGTTGGCCTGGATCTTGAAGATGAAGCCGGAGAAGGTGTCCTGCGCAGGCTCCACCGGCACGCCGCCGCTGGTGCGGGGCAGAGGGGAGGGGGCCAGCCGCAGGAATTCCTTCAAAAAGGGCTCCACACCGAAGTTGGTCAGCGCTGAACCGAAGAACACGGGGCTCAGGGAACCGGCGTTCACCGCGTCCATATCAAAGTCGTAGCTGGCGCCGTCCAGCAGCTCGATGTCCTCGCTGAGCTTCTCGTGCAGCGGGGCGCCGAGCAGCCCGTCCAGACGCGCGTCGCCCAATTCCGCCTCGATCTTATCGAGGATTTTCACGCCGTTGGCCTTGCCGTCGCCCTGGAAGGCCAGGATGTGGCGGCTCTGTCGGTCGAACACGCCCTTGAACTCCTTGCCGCAGCCGATGGGCCAGTTCATGGGATAGGTGCGGATGCCCAGGATGCTTTCGATCTCCTCCATCAGGTCAAAGGGGTCCCGGGCCTCCCGGTCCATCTTGTTGATGAAGGTGAAGATGGGGATGTGCCGCAAAGTGCACACCTTGAACAGCTTGATGGTCTGGGCCTCCACGCCCTTGGCCGCGTCCAGCACCATCACCGCCGCGTCGGCGGCCATCAGGGTGCGGTAGGTGTCTTCGGAAAAGTCCTGGTGGCCGGGGGTGTCCAGAATGTTCACGCAGCGCCCGTCGTATTCAAACTGCAGCACGCTGCTGGTGACCGAGATGCCGCGCTGCTTTTCGATCTCCATCCAGTCGCTCACCGCGTGGCGGGCGCTCTGCTTGCCCTTCACGCTGCCCGCCTGCTGGATGGCCCCGCCGTAGAGCAGCAGCTTCTCGGTGAGGGTGGTCTTGCCGGCGTCCGGGTGGCTGATGATGGCAAAGGTGCGCCTGCGCGCGATCTCCTGCCGCAGATCGGCCATAGCTTCTTCCTCCTCTGGTCATGCGCGGGGCAGCAAAGCCCCGGTGGGTTTCCTTCTAAAAAGTCGCAACATTTTAATTCTACCCGTTCAAAGCCCGCTTGGCAAGGGGAACGGGGCATTTTTGCTTTGCTTTTTCAGCACGAAACAGGGCAGGGGCGCGGTGGGCGCCCAGTTGGCGAAGCGGCAGGCGAGCACCGTGTATCTTTCCAGGGGCAGGGCGGCGAAAAACCCCTCCACCGCGTTCCTTTCCCCGCCGCCGTTGGGGCCGCCGCTGTAAAGGCAGGCCGCCAGCACGCCGCCGGGCTTGAGGATGTCCAGCGCCGCTGAAAGGGCCGGCAGGCTGCTGGCCGGGGTGGTGAAAAGGGCGTGGTCCGCCCCCGGCAGATACCCGAAGTTGAACACCACGCAGTCGGCGCTGGCCGGCCCAGCAAACTGGGCCAGCCGGGCGTGGTCCGCCTGCACCACCCGGGCGATGGAGGCAAGGCCCTCGGCTTCCAGCCGGGCGCGGGTGGCCGCCACCGCCTTTTGCTGCACATCCAGCGCCAGCACCTTCCCCTCCGGCCCCGCCAGCCGGCACAGAAAGGCGGTGTCGTGGCCGTTGCCGCAGGTGGCGTCGATGAAAAAGCCCCCGGGTGCAAGGCGGGAGGCCAGAAACTCGTGGGTCAGGCGCACGGCGCTGGGGTCCGGCGCGCGGCGGCGCAGCCAGATGTCCCCGGCGGGCGCGAAGCCGAACTTGCGCAGGAGGGCCGCCGCGGCCCCGCTTTCCGGGGGCGGGGCGGCGTGCAGGCTACAAGCGGAAAAGCCCCCGGTGGCGTGCAGGGCCTGCTTGAGCAGAAAGCTGCCGTAGCCCCTGCCCCGCCAGCTTTCGTCGATGAAAAACTCCTCCAGCTCCACCCGGCCGGGGGCAAGGCGCAGGCGGCAGACGCCCACCGGCTGCTGTTCTTTATAAAGGGTGAGGGCAAGACGCTCCCCTTCCCGGTGCCCGTCGATGCGCATGGGCGGCCTCCTTTTTTGCGAAACGGTTGCGGGATGCCCCGTTTTGTGGTAGCATATCCACAAGCCTCATCCGCGTGATATTCCCATTATAGCGCGGAATACGGGGATTTCACAATTCTTTCACCCCGGCTTTGAAGGTTTTTCACGATTGGCCGATATACTATGGTCAGAACGATCACAGAGGGCTCTTTTGAGGGCGTATCCGCCCCGGCCCGCTGTTTACCCGAAAGGATGAATCTTTATGGAAAACAAATGGGAATACGATTACTCCGGTCTCTATCAGAACGGATACGACCCCGCGCCCCCCGCGCCGGGCGCCCCTGCCGGGCAGACGCCCGGCGGCCCGGCGGGCGAGCCGCCCCGCAAAAAGCGGGGCGCCGGCAAGCGCATCCTGGCCGGCGTGCTGGCCCTGGTGCTGGTGGCGGCGGTCAGCTTCGGCGGCGGCTATGCCGGCTATCTGGTGGCCAGCAAGAACGGCGGCCAGGCGGTGATGTACCAGGCCGCGCCCAGCGGCAGCGCCACCTCCACCTCTTCTTCCACCGGCAGCCTGGCAGACGTGGCCAGCGCGGTGAGCCCCAGCGTTGTGGTGGTCACCACCGAGCAGCTTGTCACCAACAACTACTTCTGGGGCGGCCAGCAGGTGCTCAGCGGCGCCGGCAGCGGCGTCATCCTCACCACCGACGGCTACATCGTCACCAACTACCACGTGGTGGAGGGCGCCCAGCAGATCACCGTGACTTTGCACGACGACTCCACCTACACCGCCACCGTGGTGGGCGCCGACCAGCAGAGCGACATCGCCCTGCTGAAGATCGACGCCACCGGCCTGACCCCGGCGGTGCTGGGCGATTCCGACAATGTGCAGGTGGGCGAAGTGGTCATCGCCGTGGGCAACCCCATGGGCACCCTGGGCGGCACTGTCACCGACGGCATCGTTTCCGCTTTGAACCGTGACATCTCGGTGGAAGGCAACCAGATGACCCTGATGCAGACCAGCGCGGCCATCAGCCCGGGCAACTCCGGCGGCGGCCTGTTCAACACCAACGGGGAGCTGGTCGGCATCGTCAACGCCAAATACTCCGATGAGGACGCCGAGGGCCTGGGCTTCGCCATCCCGGTGAACACCATGAAAACCGTGGTGCAGGACCTGCTGGAGAACGGCTATGTCACCGGCCGCCCCGCCCTGGGCATCACCGTCATCACCGTGGGCGACGTGCAGACCGCCATGCAGTACGGCGTGAGCAGCCTGGGCGTCTATGTCAACAGCGTTGACGCCGGTTCCGGCGCCGAGGCCGCCGGCATGAAGGCGGGCGACCGCATCGTGAGCATCGGCACCCAGCTGGTGGAGACCACCGACGACGTGACCAACGCCCTCAAAGCCTACAACGTGGGCGACGTGGTGGAGATCCAGGTGGACCGTGACCGCGAGCTCATCACCCTGCAGGTCACCCTGGGCGAAAAGACCGGCGCATGACAAGGCCGGCCAGGGAGACCCTGGGCCCAAACAAATGAAAAAGGGACGCCCCGACCCGCCAGGGTCCGGGGCGTCCCTTTTTGCCTCCTGAATATACAAAATGGAATATTAGTTGCAAAAATCACAAAAATGCGGGCCGCTCAGCGGTCCCAGCCCTCAAAATCCCGGAGATAGACCGACGCGCTGCGGCTCATTTCCCGGGAAAAATCGCTCTCGTACTTGCGGGCGGCGAAGGCGCGCACCCAGGCGTCGAAGTCGAAGGCGGGCTTTCCATCCGCGGCGGCCCGTGCGGCGAGGGCGGCCCGGTGCTCTTCGGGGGTGCGTTCGGCGTAGGCGTTCTCGCACACCACATACTCCATGGGCAGGCGGGCGGGCTTGCGCCGGGCCTTCTGCTGGCCGGTGGGGCGGCCGAACACCACCATGGCGGCGGGCACCACGGCGGGGGGAAGGGCCAGGGCCTCGCGCATTTTTTCGCACTGCTCGATCACGTCGCCGATGTAGCAGCTGCCAATGCCAAGGCTTTCGGCGGCGGTCACGGCGTTCTGGGCGGCGATGCAGGCGTCGGCCGCGGCCAGCAGCAGGTCGCCGGGGCCGGGGGCCCGGGGCGAAAGGCCCGCCGCCCGGTAGCACTGCTCCCAGCGGCGGCAGTCCGCCAGAAACACCAGCACCAGCGGCGCGGCGGCGATGAAGGGCTGGTGGTCGCACAGATCCGCCAGCCGCTCTTTCAGCGCCTGGTCGGTCACGTCGATGATGGTGTAAAGCTGCTGGCAGCCCGCGGTGGGCGCGTCGAAGGCGGCTTGCAGGATGGCCTGCTTTTCCTCTGGCGTCACCGGCCCGCCGGCGTAGGCCCGCACGCTTTTGCGCGCGGCCAGCTGGCGCAGGATCTCGTTCATCTTCATCCCTCCTTGCTGCTTTTTATTATAATGCGCGGCAGCGGCGCCGGTCAACGGGGAGAAGGGGCGGGGCCCCGGCGGAAATTCCGCCGGGGCCCCGCCCTTGTTTCGTCAAAAAATGCAACGCGGTCAGCAGTATCATTGCTTCGCCGGGAATGAAAAAACTATTTTTCCCAGTCGATAAGGAACAGTTCATTGGGGGTGCAGTCCAACAGTTGGCAAAGGGTTTCGATGCGCTCCAGATTGATGGAGGAGGTCTCATTATTGACCATGCGGCTGAAGTTCTGGTAACTCATGCCCAGTTGCTTGTAGAGCCAGTATTTTGTTTTGCCCTTCTTTTCCAGCAGGGGAAGGATGTTCAATGTCACCATGGCGCTTTGCCTCACACAAACAGCGCCTCATAGGGCACGCCCAGAGTATCCCGCAGGGCCCGCAGTTCGTCCGGGTAGATGTGCCGCTGGCCCACCTCTATTTTTGCCAGGGCGCTGCGGGTCACGTCGCACCCACGCACCTGCAGCTGTGCGGCCAGCTGCTCCTGGGAAAGGCCTTTTTTCATGCGCAGGGCCCGGATGTTCTGCCCCAGCGCCCGCTCGTATTCTGCGTTCACCGACAACACCTCCCGCACTTGTATTGGTGCAGTATGTGTTGATTTTAGGAGGACTAAAGAATAAAATTGCACTTATATAGGTGCAACTGCGGAAGGAGCGAGCGAAATGGAGAAAACATGAAAGAAAAAACCTGCTGTTTCACCGGCTACCGGGCCATCCCGGCCCGGGCGCTGCCGGCGCTGGCGGAAGAATTGGAACAAACGCTGCGGCGGCTCATCGGCGAAGGGATGCGCTATTTCGGTGCGGGCGGGGCGCTGGGGTTCGACACCCTGGCCGCCGAGACGGTGCTGCGGCTGAAAGGGGAATACCCCGGCGTGCGGCTCATCCTGGTGCTGCCCTGCCGGGACCAGACCCGTGGCTGGAAAGAAGCGGACGTGCGCCGCTATCGGGAAATTCTGAGCCGGGCAGACAAGGTGGTCTACACCGCCGAACACTATTCCCCCGGCTGCATGCACCGGCGCAACCGCCATCTGGTGGACAACAGCTCCGTCTGCGTGGCCTACTGCACCCGCCAGACAGGGGGCAGCGCCTACACGGCACAGTATGCCCGGCAGCGGGGGCTGCGGCTGGTGATGCTGGGGGAGGAGAGGCAGGCCCCCCTTGCGCCGGCGGGCCTTCTTCCTTATAATGAGGGGGAAAGAACCGCCCCGCGGGGCGGCCCGAAAAGGAGACAGCCATGAAACTCATCAGCTGGAATGTGAACGGCCTGCGGGCTGTGTTGAAAAAGGATTTCGCCGCCTCCTTCGCGGCGCTGGACGCCGACGTGTTCTGCGTGCAGGAGACCAAATGCCAGCCCGGCGAGGCGGACTTTGCCCCCGAGGGCTACGCCTCGTATTTCTACAGCGCCGAGAAAAAGGGCTATTCCGGCACCGCCTGCTGGAGCCGGGTGGCGCCCCTTTCGGTGAGCTGCGGCATCGGCGTGGAGGAGCACAGCCACGAGGGCCGGGCCATCACCCTGGAATTTGAGAATTTCTATCTTGTGAACGTCTATGCCCCCAACGCCCAGGAGGGCCTGGCCCGCATCGACTACCGCCTGCGCTGGGAGGACGACCTGCGGGCATATCTGCTGGCGCTGGACACCCAAAAGCCGGTGGTGCTGTGCGGCGATCTGAACGTGGCCCACAACGAGATCGACCTGAAAAACCCCGGCCCCAACCGGGGCAACGCCGGCTTCTCCGACCCCGAGCGGGCCAAGATGACCGAGCTGCTGGCGGCGGGCTTTGCCGACACCTTCCGGGAGAAGTATCCCGATCTGACAGGGGCCTACAGCTGGTGGAGCTACCGCTTCAACGCCCGCAAGAACAACGCGGGGTGGCGCATCGACTATTTTCTGGTCAGCCGCCGGGTGATGGACAGGGTCAAAACCGCCGCCATTCACCCCGAGGTCTTCGGCTCCGACCACTGCCCCGTGGAACTGGACATCGATCTGTAAAAATCCCGAAAAGCCTTGCGCGGCGGGGCGTTATGATGTATAGTGTTACCGTGCCCCTTCCGGGGCGCGGAACGCAAGAGAAAAAAGGAGAAAACGCATGAAAGCGATCATGGATGTATTGCGGGGCGTGGCCATCGGCGTGGCCAACATCATCCCCGGCGTGTCCGGCGGCACCATGGCGGTGTCCATGGGCGTGTACGACAAGATCATCGGCGCGGTGAGCGGCCTGTTCAAGCACTTCAAGCAGAGCATCCTCATCCTGCTGCCCCTGGGGCTCGGCATGGGCATCGGCATCGTGGCCTTCGGCTATGCCCTGCGCTATCTGCTGGCCGAGCACACCCTGGCCACCTGCCTCACCTTCGTGGGCCTTATCCTGGGCGGCCTGCCCATCCTGTGGGTGCGCCTCAAAGAAAGCCTGGCCAAAAAGGCCCGCAAGGGCGCGCCGGTGGGCGAGGCGGTCTGCTTTGCCGCCCTGCTGGCCTTCGGCGTGGGCATGGCCCTGCTGCAGGGGGGCGACGAGACGGTGAAGGCCCTCGCCCTTACCCCCGGCACCGCCCTGCTGCTGGCGGCCCTGGGCCTTATCGCCAGCGCCACCATGGTCATCCCCGGCGTGTCCGGCAGCATGGTGCTGATGGTGCTGGGCTACTACAACACCATCCTGGACCTGGTCACCGGCTGCGTGGACGGGCTTTTCGCGGGCGACTTCGGCCTCATCCTGCACAACGTCAGCCTGCTGCTGCCCTTCGGCGTGGGCGTGGCGCTGGGCATCTTCGGCATCGCCAAGGTCATCGAGTACCTCTTTGCCCACTTCCCCAGCCAGACCTTCGCGGGCATCATCGGGCTCATCCTGTCCAGCCCCTTCGCGGTGCTCTACTCTTCCGGCGCGCTGGCCCGTTTCACCGTGCCCGGCCTCATCGTGGGCCTCATTATTGGCGCCGCGGGCGCCTGGGTGACCCTGCTGATGGGCAAGGCCGACCCGGAATAAGCCTGTTCACTCCAAAGCCGCCCCGCCGGGGGCGGCTTTTTTCACATCGCAACGCGCGCTCTGATTTTTTTTGCCGGGCGTTGAAGAAACCGGCCCCGCCGGCTCGTTACATAGACACAGTGAGGGGAAAGGGCGGTGAGACACCGGCGTGACAAATGCGCAGTTTGCGACTCTGGTCGAACAGTACCAGCGGCTGGTGTACACCGTGTGCTACCAGCTGGTGCAGGACCATCAGCTGGCCGAGGACCTGACCCAGGACACCTTCGTGTCCGCCTTCACGCACATGGATTCCTGCCCGCCCGAACACTACAAGCCCTGGCTGGCCCGCATTGCCACCAACAAGGCCCGGGACCACCTGAAAAGCGCCTGGGCAAGGCGGGTGAGCGCCCCCGGCGACGAGGGGTTCCCCCAATCGCCGCCCCCCGGCACGGCGGCCCCGCCCGGGCCGGAGGACCTGGCCGTCACCGAGGACGAGGCGGCCGCCATCCGGGCGATGGTGCGCTCGCTGCGGGAACCCTACTTACAGGTGTCGGTGATGTACTTTTTGGAGGAGCGCAGCGTGGAGGAGATCTCCCGGGCGCTGCGCCGCCCGCCCAAGACGGTGCACACCCAGCTGTTCCGGGCAAAAAAGATGCTGCAGCAGCAAATCAGGGAAAGGAGCGAGAGGCAATGACCGAACTGTTCAGGCCCGACGGCCACCTCACCGGCGAGGGGCTGCGGGCCCTTGTGGGCGGCGAGCTGGACGAACTGGGCAGGCTGGAAGCCGCCGAGCATTTGAGCTTCTGCGACGCCTGCCTCGTGCGCTACACCGCCCTGCTGGAAGGGGACGCGCTCCAAGAGCCGCCCGCCGACCAGACCCTGCCGGTGATGCGCCGGCTGCGCCGCCGCGCGGCCCAGGCGCTGGCCAGCCGCTACACCGCGGCGGCGGCCGCGGTGCTCATCACCGGCACGCTGTGGTACACCGGCGTCTTTGCCGGCATCGCCGGGGCGTTCACGGTGCAGGGGGAGGAAATGACCCCCCAGCCCCCCGCGGCCTCGGAAGCGGCCCGGGAGGAAGGCCCGGGCAGCGCCATCCTGCAGGCGGTGAGCAGCTGGTCCGAGAAGGTGCAGAGCGCTCTGCGCCCCGCTTACCAGGCCCCGCAGCCAAAAGCCGCGACCGGCCGCAGCGCCAACGCCGCCGCCCCGGCTGCCGGCCAGGCGGACGCCGCCGGCACGGCTTCAACTCAAACCAAAGGAGTGAACTGACACATGCAAAAAAATGGATTCCTCACCCTCTGCTTTTCCTTCATCCCCGGCGCAGGCCAGATGTATCAGGGCTATATGAAGCGGGGCCTGACCCAGGTGCTTCTGTTCGTGATCCCGCTGATGATCGGCGGCGCATTCCTGCCCGTGCTGATGGTGCTCAGCGCGGTGGTGTATATGTACAGCTTTTTTGACAGCCTGAACCTCCACGCCCAGCTGCGGCAGGGCGCCACCCCGGCGGACGCCTTCCTCTTCAGCTGGGACGGCGGCGAGGACCTTGCCCGCCTGGTGGAGCGCCGCCATCACCTCATCGGCTGGGCCCTGGTGGTGCTGGGCGTGGCCGGGCTTTACCAGGGCTTTGTCAGCCCCTGGCTCTACCGCCTGGTGGACCTAATCGGCTGGGACACGGCGCTGGGCCAGCTGGTGAACCAGATCGTGCGGGGCATCCCGGGCCTCGTGGTGGGCCTTGTGTTCATCGGCCTGGGCCTGTGGCTCATCAAGGGCGGCAGGAAAAAGCAGCCCGCCGAGCCGGACTACACCGAGTTCAAGGGCGAAGGGGAGGTGTGACGGATGACCGAGCAGGAACGCATGGGCCTTCCCGCGGGCGGCCAGCCTGACGCCGCCCCCACCTTTGAGCCGGCAGGCGCGGCGCAGCCCGAAACGGCCCCCGCCCCCGCGGCGCAGCCCGCGCCCGCCCCCATTCCCGCGCCCGCCCCGGCACCTGTCCGCCGCCCGCCGGTGCGCCGGGTGGGCACCGTCACCCTGGGCCTTTCCCTCATCCTCACCGGCCTTGCCATCACCGCCTGGTTCTTTGTGCCCGGCTTCGACATCATCTTCTTCGCAAAGCTGGCCCCGCTGGTGTTGGTGTTTTTGGGGGCGGAGGTGCTGTGGGCCAGCGCCCGCCGCAAGGGCGAAGAGCGGCTGCGGTTTGACTTTCTGGCCGCTTTCGTGAGCTTTCTGCTCATCTGCGCCAGCCTCTGCGCCGCCACCCTGCCGGCGGTGTGGCGCTGGTACGGGCCGGAGCGCTCCGCCACCGAGCAGCGCCTTTCCGCCGAGCTGGAAGAGCAGCTGCTCGCCGCCTTCCAGGGCCAGGACGTGCTGGGCTGCACCGGCTGGGTGAACCTGGGCGGCTATGAGTTCGACCGCCAGATGACCCTGGCCGACCTGCGCGCCGAGGACCATGCCGGGGCGAACATCACCCTGGGCGGCACGGTGGAAAACGGCGACGAGTTCGCCGCCAGAGTGGCGGCGCTGCTGCCCGCTTTGCGGGACGCGGGCGTGGACCGGGCCTACTTCTACTGGAGCGACGACGATGAATCCTGGGACCTTGACCTGGACGGCGTGTTCGACATGAACGCCGACGCCACCCGCCTGTCTCAGATAGGCCGCCATCAGGTGCAGGTGGTGGACGGATTCGGCGACACCCTGTGGATGGAAGAGCGCGAGGCCGAGGAATATCTGGCGCAGCAGGCCGCCCCCGCCCCCGAGGGGGACGGCGAACCCGCCGCCTCCTCCGTTCCCACGGATCTCGACCTGCCCGCAGCGGGCGAGGAGACGGCCTGAAACGCCTCCTGTTAAATCCCCGCAAAAACCCCCGTAAAATTTTTACGGGGGCTTTTGTTGTGTTTTGCCGCCGCAGATGTTACACTGAAAAGTAATAAATGTGTGAGGTGAGACCATGAAATTTTTGCGGGGATTCACAAAAAAAGAGGCCAGCTGGATGATGTACGACTGGGCCAACAGCGCCCATTCTGTGGTCGTGGTCACCATCCTGCCCATCTTCTTCAACACGGTGGCCGGCTACATGCAGGACGCGGCCTCCGGCATGACCGTCTGGGGCTACGCCACCAGCGCCGCCATGGCCATCGTGGCGCTGGCCGCGCCGGTGCTGGGCGTGTTCGGCGACTTCGAGGGCTTTCGCAAAAAGCTGTTCACCGTGTTCATGCTGGTGGGCGTGCTCAGCTGCGCGGGGCTGGCCGTCACCCCCCAGCTGGACTTCGTCACCCCCGGCCAGGCGGAAAAGGTGGGCCTTGTCATCCTGGCGCTGTACATCCTGTCCACCATCGGCTTCGCCGGCGCGAACCTCTATTACGACAGCTTCTTGAACGACGTCACCACCGAGGAGCGGATGGACAGGGTCTCCACCATGGGCTACGGCCTGGGGTACATCGGCGGCTCCACCATCCCGCTGCTCGTCTTTCTTTTGATGAACCTCATCCTGGGCAGCGACGCCATGCTGTTCTGCCTTTCCTTCGCCTTCGGCCTCACCGCCGTGTGGTGGTTCGTGTTCAGCTTCCCGCTGCTGAAAAATGTGGAGCAGGTGAGCTTTGTGCCCCGCAGAAAGGGCGCGGTGGCCCAGGCCCTCAAGGGCATCGGCGCCACGGTGAAGGAAATTTTCCGCTACAAGCAGATGTTCGTATTCCTCATCGCCTACTTTTTCTACATCGACGGCGTGAACACCATCATCCACATGTCCACCAGCTATGGCGACACCCTGGGCCTCGACTCCACCAGCATGCTGCTGGCGCTTTTGCTGGTGCAGGTGCTGGGCCTGCCCTTCGCTCTGCTCTACATCAAGGCCAGCGAAAAGTTCGGCGCACGGTTCATGGTGGGCGTGGGCATCTGCGTCTACATGGGCGTGACCATTTTCGGCTTCTTTTTGCGGGAGGCCTGGCAGTTCTGGGTCATGGCCATCATGGTGGCCACCAGCCAGGGCGGCATCCAGGCGCTGAGCCGCAGCATGTTCGGCAAACTCATCCCGGATAAGAACCGCTCCGGCGAGTTCTTCGGCTTCTACGACATCTTCGGCAAGTTCTCCGCCATCATGGGCCCGGCGCTGGTGGGCCTGTCCAGCGCGCTGGCCGCCGACGTGATGCTGGCCGGGCAGGGGCTGGACCGCGCCACCGCCACCGCCGGGCAGCTGGCCGCGGTGGACACCGCCGCCGCCCCCTGGGGCATTTTGAGCGTGCTGCTCATCTTCTTCGTGGGCGGCGGGCTGTACTTCTTCGTGCTGCCCCGGTACCTGGAAAAGAAGTGAGCGTTGTAACTTTTCCCCGTTCGTTGTAAAATAAAGGGGCGGCCCCCGGCGCGTCTGCCGGGCGGCGGCCCCTTTTTCATTGAGACTGACCGCAAGGGAGGGACCCTTTATGCCGGAAGGCTACACCCACGTCCGCACCGCCCGCCGCGCCGCCGCCCTGGCGCAGCTGGAGATCGAGCACCCCGCCGCCTTTGCCTGCGGGGCCAACGGGCCGGACATCTTTTTCTGCTACCGCGCCTGGAAAAGCGGCGAAAAGCGGGGCGAAGACCTGCCCGCCCTGGGCGCTCGCATGCACGACGAGAACACCGGCGCCTTTCTGCGCGCTTTGGTGGAATACGCCGCCACCCCCGCCCAGCGCAGCTACGCCCTGGGCTTTTTGAGCCACTACGCCGCCGACTGCACGGTGCATCCCTATGTGGTGTGCGTCACCAAAGAGGGCGGCCCCTACTGCCGCCCCGGCGGCCACGGCTATTTTGAGATCGCGCTGGACAGCTTCCTCCATGAGCAGGACACCGGCAGGCCCGCCGTGCCGGTGGACGACACCACCCCCCGCCTTGCGGGGGCGGCGCTGGCCGAGGTGGGGGCCCTTTTGCAAAAAAGCCTGCGGGAGGCCTTTGGCATCACCGTCAGCCGGGAGGCCCTGGCGGACACCTTCTGGCACACCCGGGCCCTGCGGCGGATATTCGTCAGCCGCTTTCGCATCAAATACGCCCTGTTCTGGCTGGTGGAACCGGCCTTCGGCGGGCGGGGCGCGGTGACCGGCCACATCACACCCGCCCGGCTCGCCGGCACCGGCAAACGGCCCAGGGGCAGCCTGCCCTGCCCCTGGATCCACCCCTTCACCGGCGAGGAGCAGGCCGACGATCTGAACGCCCTGCTGGAACAGGCGGAAAAGCGCTCGGCGGCCTATCTGCTGGCCGCCAGGGGCTATTGGGACGGCCGCCTCTCCATGGAAAAACTCTCCGCGTTGCTGGGCAGCGCCAGCTACCTTTCGGGCCTCGCGGACGAGCGCAGCTGCCCCGGCCCTGCCCCGGCGAAAAAGCCCGCCCGCACCCGGCGCAAAGCGGCGCAGGCGGGGGAGAAGCCCGCGGCGGAAAAGCCCGCCCGGCGGCGCAGGGCTGCCCCGCCCAAGGAGGCCGCCCCCGCAGGGCAGGCCCCGGCGGAATAACACAATAAAAAACGGCCCCGAAGTGGCTCTCCGGGGCCGTCCTGTTTTATTTCAGCCGCACATAGGCCTGGCGGGCGTTGTCTTTGCCGCGCTCGGTGCGCACCTCGAAGACGCCGAGGGACAGCACGAAGGGGGTCAGCTTGGAAAAGCCGAAGTTGCGCACGTCGAAGTCCGGGTAGCGCTTCACCAGCAGGTTGCCGATCATGCTCACCGCCAGCCAGCCGTCCTCGTCCGACTGCTCGGCCACGATGGCCTTGATGGCCCCGCGCATGGCGGCAAGCTCCGGGTCCTCCTGGGGGGCCGGGGGCTCGGGCTGGGCGGCCTTCTTGCGGGCGGCCTTGGCCTTGGCGGGCTTTGCCTTCTCCTTTTCCCTGCCCTTTTCCGGCGCGGCCTTTTCCCCGGCGGCGGGGGCTGGGGCGGCCTCCGGCTCCGGCTGGGGTTCCGGCTGGGCGGCCAGCACGTCCAGATAGCGGAACATGTTGCAGGCGGCGATGAAGGGCTTCGGGGTCTTTTTTTCGCCCATGCCGATCACCGTCATGCCGCCTTCCCGCAGGCGGGAGGCCAGGCGGGTGAAGTCGCTGTCCGACGAGACCAGGCAGAACCCCTCCACCTTGCCGGAATAGAGGATGTCCATGGCGTCGATGATCATGGCCGAGTCGGTGGCGTTTTTGCCGGTGGTGTAGCTGTATTGCTGGATGGGGGTGACGGAATAGTCCAGCAGCACGTTCTTCCAGCTGGCCATGGCGGGGCTGGTCCAGTTGCCGTAGATGCGCTTGTAGTTGGCCACCCCCTGGGTGGACACCTCGTCCAGGATGATCTTGATGTATTTGTCCGACACGTTGTCCGCGTCGATGAGAACCGCGAAGCGGCGGTCTGCGGGCATGGAATTGCCCCCTTTCTGAAAGGTGCGGCGAAGCGCGCTCCGCCGCCCGGAAAAGCATTTGTACCATCTTATCATACCACAAAGGGATAAAAGTGTAAAATTTGCGCCATACTCCCCCTCGGCGGGCCCCGCCCCGCCTTGACAATCCCCGCGCCGGGCCCCATAATAATAGGGGCTGTCTGCGTGAAAGGCGCGCCGCCCTGCAAAGAAAGTGAGGGAGCCATACCCATTATGTTACAACTGGAACATCTCGCCTGGGCCATCCCGGGCGGCAACGAGATCATCAAGGACATCACCCTCCGGCTGGACGCCGGGCGGCTGGTGGTGGTCACCGGCCCCAACGGCGGCGGCAAGACCACCCTGGCCAAGCTCATCGCCGGCATCCAGGCGCCCAGCGCCGGGCGCATCCTGTTCGACGGGCAGGACATCACCGGCCTGGACGTGACCGCCCGCGCAAAGGCGGGCATCGCCTACGCCTTCCAGCAGCCGGTGCGCTTCAAGGGCCTGGCGGTGCGGGACCTGCTGGAGCTGGCCGCCGGCCGGCCCTTGAGCGAGCTGGAGCTGTGCGATCTGCTGGGCAAGGTGGGCCTGTGCGCCCAGGAGTATGTGGACCGGGAGCTGGACGCCAGCCTCTCCGGCGGCGAGATCAAGCGCATCGAGATTGCCAGCGTGCTGGCCCGGGGCGCGAAACTCTCCATCTTCGACGAGCCGGAAGCGGGCATCGACCTGTGGAGCTTCGCCCGTCTGGTGGAGACCTTTGAAGAACTGCGCAGCAAGGGCACCGGCACCCTGCTGGTCATCAGCCACCAGGAGCGCATCCTCTCCATCGCCGACGAGATCGTGGTGGTGGCGGACGGACGGGTGCGTCAGGCGGGCCCGGCGGCCCAGGTGCTGCCCACCCTGCTGGCAAACGAAAAAGCGGTGCGCTGCCCGCTGGAAAAGGAGGACGCACGGGTATGAACCAGATCACAGACGAGCTGCTGCGCCTCATCAGCGGCATCAAGAGCGGCGAGATGAAGGGCGCTTACAACATCCGGGAGGACGGCCAGTGCGCCGCCCGCCAGTCCAGCGAGAACATCCTCATCGAGTCCAAAAAGGACGCCCCGGGCCTGGTCATCCACATCAGGCCCGGCACCAGGGGCGAGACGGTGTACATCCCCGCCTGCGTCACCCACGCCGGCGTGGACGATTTGGTCTACAACGATTTCTATGTGGGCGAAGGCGCGGACGTCATCATCGAGGCGGGCTGCGGCGTGCACAGCGAGGGCGAGGAGGAAGCCCGCCACAACGGCATCCACCGCTTTCTGCTGGCCAAGGGGGCCCATGTGCTCTACAAGGAAAAGCACATCGCCACCGGAAACGGCGCCGGCGGCAAGGTCATCGACCCGGTCACCGACATCGAGCTGGCCGAGGACGCGAGCCTTGAGATGGACACCGTGCAGCTGGGCGGAGTGAGCCGCACCACCCGCAAGACGCGGGCCGTTTTGCAAAAGAACGCCCGCCTGCTGGTGCGCGAGCGCATCATGACGGGCGGCGACGAGTTTGCCCGCACCGACTTTGTGGTGCGGCTGGAGGGCGAGGGCTCGGCGGCCGACCTTGTGAGCCGCAGTGTGGCCCGGGGCAACTCCCGGCAGGAGTTCGCCTCCACCATCCGGGGCAACGCCCCCTGCACCGGCCACTCCGAGTGCGACGCCATCCTGGCGGAAAACGGCACCGTGCTGGCCATGCCCGGCCTGGAAGCGGGCCATGTGGACGCCGCCCTCATCCACGAGGCGGCCATCGGCAAGATCGCCGGCGAGCAGCTGCTCAAGCTCTGCACCCTGGGCCTCACCCCCGAACAGGCGGAGGAGAAGATCATCCAGGGCTTCCTGAAATAAAAATAAACAGCCCCTTCCCGCACCGCACCCCACCGGGAAGGGGCTGTTTTCTTTATTTTCCGCCCAGCGGCGCAAGATACTTCTGCTCGCAGGCGGCAAGGCGGGCGTTGAAGGCCGCGTCCTTTCCGGCAAGCAGGCTGTGCTTGCGGGCGTGCATGTCCAAATCGTCGGTCTCGTCGCCGATGAGCCGGGCGGCGATGTTGGAGCAGTGGTCGGAGATGCGCTCGGTGTTGGTGAGCACATCCAGG
Source organism: Candidatus Allofournierella excrementigallinarum (assembly GCF_944388085.1). Taxonomy (NCBI): domain Bacteria; kingdom Bacillati; phylum Bacillota; class Clostridia; order Eubacteriales; family Oscillospiraceae; genus Allofournierella; species Candidatus Allofournierella excrementigallinarum. The sequence goes on from NZ_CALXHK010000027.1 coordinate 19,333, forward strand.
AACAAAAGCCCCGGCTCGATGCCGCACTCGCCGGCCTTCAGGCGGGCGATGTGCTCCTCGCGCATCACATCGCACATCCGGTCCACCGTTTCCTCCAGCGGCTCCACCTGGGCTGCCAGCGCCGTGTCCATCTGGATAAAGGCGTCGCCGGTCACCCGCTGCACCTCGCCCACCGCCTCGAACAGCAGCGCGGCCTGCTTTTGAGCCGTGGAGGAAAAGCCCCACCCCTGTTCCGAAAGCTGGCGGGCGCAGTCCATCAGGTTCACGGTGTAATCGCCGATGCGCTCGTACTCGCCCACGAATTTCAGCAGTTCGCTCACCGCGTGGCTCTCGCTCTCGGTGAGTTCCTGGTCGCTGATGCGGATGAGGTAGTCGGTGATGGACACCTCCATCTTGTCCAGCAGTTCCTCCCGGTGGGCAACGCTTGCCGCCGCTTCCGCGTCGAATTTGGTGAACAGGCCCACCGTCTTGTCGAAGTTGGCGCGGGTGCGGCCGGCCATCTTTTCCACCGCGTTCTTGGCCTGCTGCAGGGCCACCGCCGGGCTTTGCAGCAGGCGCTGGTCCAGCACCGGCATGTCTAGGTCCGCCCCTTCGCCCTCTTTTTCAGGGATGGTGTGTTCCGCCAGCCAGGCCAGCGCCTTTGTGAAGGGCATGAACAGCAGGGTGACCACCACGTTGAACAGGGTGTGGAAGTTGGCGATGTTGCCCTTGGTCATCACCTCGTTCCAGAAAGGGAAGAGGCCCGCGGCCTTCAGGCCGTAGACCCCCGCCAGGAACACGGCGGCGCCGATGACGTTGAAGTAAAGGTGCACGACGGCGCTGCGCCTGGCCGCGGTGGACGCGCCTATGGAGGCGATGAGGGGGGTGGAGCAGGTGCCGATGTTCTGGCCCAGAATGATGGGGATGGCGCTGCCCCAGGTGACCACGCCGGTGCTGGAAAGCGCCTGCAAAATGCCCACGCTGGCGCTGCTGGACTGGATGGCCACGGTGACCAGCGCGCCCGCCAGCACGCCCAGCACGGGGTGTTGCAGCCGGGTGAACAGCTGGATGAAAAGGGGGCTGTCTTTTAAAGGGGCCACCGCGGCCTCCATGGTGAACAGGCCGGTGAACAGAATGCCGAAGCCCATGCAGATCTGGCCGATGTTGCGTTTTTTGGGGCTTTCGAAAAAGACGAAGAGCACCGCGCCGGCGAAGGCCACGATGGGGCTGAAGGTGCTGGGTTTGAGCATGGTGAGCACCCAGCCGGAGCCGGAGATGTCGCTCAAACGGATGAGCTGGCCGGTGACGGTGGTGCCGATGTTGGCGCCCATGATGATGCCGATGGCCTGGGACAGGGTGAAGATGCCGCTGTTCACAAGGCCGATGCAGATGACGGTGGTGCCCGCGCTGGACTGGATGAGCCCGGTGAGGACGGCGCCCAGCAGAACGGCCTTCCACACGCTGCTGGTCAGCCGCTGCAGAACGGCCTCCATCCTGCCGCCGGCCAGCTTTTCCAGGCCTGCGCCCATGATGGACATGCCGTATAAAAACAGGGCGATGCCCCCCGCCAGGTTGATGACATTGAAGATGGTCATACCGTCCTCCGTGCGGCCCGCCGCCGCTCAGGTTAATTTTGGGTTAAAATAAGGTTAAAATTCTGTAAGCAGTTTGATTATACCATCAAAGGCGGGCGCGGGGCAAGGAAAACCCCCGCGAAAGAGAGCGCTTCGCGGGGGAAAAGGGCAAAACCGCACAAAATGCGGCGCATCGTCCAAACGCCGCGCCGGGCGGCAAAAAGCCCCCGCAGCCGGCGGCTGCGGGGGCGAAGGGCGGAAAAAGAGGGGGTCAGGCGTCGGCGGGGGCCTCGATGCCCAAAGGCGCAAGGTAGGTCTCGCGGGCGGCATCCAGACGGCGGTTGAACTCGTCGTCATGGCCGGCCAGCAGCACACGCTTGCGGGCGTGGACGTCCAGGTCGTCGGCGCTCATGCCCACGATGCGGGCGGCAATGTTGGAGCAGTGGTCGGAGACGCGCTCGGTGTTGGTGAGCACGTCCAGGAACACCACGCCGCCCTCGATGCTGCAATCGCCCTGCTTGAGGCGGCGGATGTGCCGCTCGCGCAGCGCGTCGCACATCTCGTCCACCGTCTCCTCCAGGGGCTCCACCTGGGCGGCCAGGGCCGCGTCCCCGCAGGCAAAGGCGTCGCCCGCGATGGTCAGGGCCTTGTCGGCGCATTTTTGCAGCTGGTCCAGCTCGGCCCAGGCACTCTTGGAGAGGGTGATCTCCTCCTCGTGGATGCGCTGGGCGCACTGGAGGATGTTGATGGAGTAGTCGCCGATGCGCTCATACTCCGAGATGAACTTCAGCAGCTCGCTCACCTGGCGGCTCTCGCCTTCGTTCAGCTCCTGGTCGCTGATCTGCAAAAGGTAGTTGGTGATGGACACCTCCATCTTGTCCAGCAGCCCTTCCCGGTGGGTGATGGTGGCGGTGACCTCCGGGTCCCACCGTCGCAGCTGGCCAAAGGAGAGTTGGAAGTTGCGCTGGGCGCGGCGGGCCATCTTTTCCACGGCGCCCTGGGCCTGCTGCAGCGCCACGGCGGGGCTGGAGATGAGCCGCTGGTCCAGAACGGGCATGTCCAGGTCCGTCGTGTCCTGCGCCTTTTCGGGCACGGTGCGCTCCGCCAGCCAGGCCAGCACCCTTGTGAAGGGCAAAAACAGCAGCGTGACCACCACGTTGAACAGGGTGTGGAAGTTGGCGATGCCGCTGCGGTCGATGACCTCGTTCCAGAAGGGGAAGAACCCGGCGGCCTTCAGGCCGTAGATGGCCACCAGGAACACGGCGGTGCCGATGATGTTGAAATAGACGTGCACTATGGCGCTGCGGCGGGCGGCGGTGGAGGTGCCGATGGAGGCCAGCAGGCTGGTGGAGGTGGTGCCGATGTTCTGGCCCAGGATGATGGGAATAGCGCTGCCCCAGGTGACCACGCCGGTGCTGGAAAGCGCCTGCAAAATGCCCACGCTTGCGCTGCTGGACTGGATGGCGATGGTGACCAGGGTGCCCGCCAGCACGCCCAGGATGGGGTTTTCCAGCTGTGAGAACAGCTGCACGAAGAGGGGGCTGTCTTTGAGGCCGCTCACGCCCGCCTCAATGGTGAACATGCCGGTGAACAGAATGCCGAAGCCCATGCAGATCTGGCCGACGTTGCGCTTTTTGGGGCTTTTGAAAAAGACGAAGAGCACCGCGCCGATAAAGGCCACGATGGGGCTGAAGGTGCTGGGCTTGAGCATGGTGAGCACCCAGCCGGAGCCGGAGATGTCGCTCAAACGGATGAGCTGGCCGGTGACGGTGGTGCCGATGTTGGCGCCCATGATGATGCCGATGGCCTGGGACAGGGTGAAGATGCCGCTGTTCACAAGGCCGATGCAGATGACGGTGGTGCCCGCGCTGGACTGGATGAGCCCGGTGAGGACGGCGCCCAGCAGAACGGCCTTCCACACGCTGCTGGTCAGCCGCTGCAGAACGGCCTCCATCCTGCCGCCGGCCAGCTTTTCCAGGCCTGCGCCCATGATGGACATGCCGTATAAAAACAGGGCGATGCCCCCCGCCAGGTTGATGACATTGAAGATGGTCATACCGTCCTCCGTGCGGCCCGCCGCCGCTCAGGTTAATTTTGGGTTAAAATAAGGTTAAAATTCTGTAAGCAGTTTGATTATACCATCAAAGGCGGGCGCGGGGCAAGGAAAACCCCCGCGAAAGAGAGCGCTTCGCGGGGGAAAAGGGCAAAACCGCACAAAATGCGGCGCATCGTCCAAACGCCGCGCCGGGCGGCAAAAAGCCCCCGCAGCCGGCGGCTGCGGGGGCGAAGGGCGGAAAAAGAGGGGGTCAGGCGTCGGCGGGGGCCTCGATGCCCAAAGGCGCAAGGTAGGTCTCGCGGGCGGCATCCAGACGGCGGTTGAACTCGTCGTCATGGCCGGCCAGCAGCACACGCTTGCGGGCGTGGACGTCCAGGTCGTCGGCGCTCATGCCCACGATGCGGGCGGCAATGTTGGAGCAGTGGTCGGAGACGCGCTCGGTGTTGGTGAGCACGTCCAGGAACACCACGCCGCCCTCGATGCTGCAATCGCCCTGCTTGAGGCGGCGGATGTGCCGCTCGCGCAGCGCGTCGCACATCTCGTCCACCGTCTCCTCCAGGGGCTCCACCTGGGCGGCCAGGGCCGCGTCCCCGCAGGCAAAGGCGTCGCCCGCGATGGTCAGGGCCTTGTCGGCGCATTTTTGCAGCTGGTCCAGCTCGGCCCAGGCACTCTTGGAGAGGGTGATCTCCTCCTCGTGGATGCGCTGGGCGCACTGGAGGATGTTGATGGAGTAGTCGCCGATGCGCTCATACTCCGAGATGAACTTCAGCAGCTCGCTCACCTGGCGGCTCTCGCCTTCGTTCAGCTCCTGGTCGCTGATCTGCAAAAGGTAGTTGGTGATGGACACCTCCATCTTGTCCAGCAGCCCTTCCCGGTGGGTGATGGTGGCGGTGACCTCCGGGTCCCACCGTCGCAGCTGGCCAAAGGAGAGTTGGAAGTTGCGCTGGGCGCGGCGGGCCATCTTTTCCACGGCGCCCTGGGCCTGCTGCAGCGCCACGGCGGGGCTGGAGATGAGCCGCTGGTCCAGAACGGGCATGTCCAGGTCCGTCGTGTCCTGCGCCTTTTCGGGCACGGTGCGCTCCGCCAGCCAGGCCAGCACCCTTGTGAAGGGCAAAAACAGCAGCGTGACCACCACGTTGAACAGGGTGTGGAAGTTGGCGATGCCGCTGCGGTCGATGACCTCGTTCCAGAAGGGGAAGAACCCGGCGGCCTTCAGGCCGTAGATGGCCACCAGGAACACGGCGGTGCCGATGATGTTGAAATAGACGTGCACTATGGCGCTGCGGCGGGCGGCGGTGGAGGTGCCGATGGAGGCCAGCAGGCTGGTGGAGGTGGTGCCGATGTTCTGGCCCAGGATGATGGGAATAGCGCTGCCCCAGGTGACCACGCCGGTGCTGGAAAGCGCCTGCAAAATGCCCACGCTTGCGCTGCTGGACTGGATGGCGATGGTGACCAGGGTGCCCGCCAGCACGCCCAGGATGGGGTTTTCCAGCTGTGAGAACAGCTGCACGAAGAGGGGGCTGTCTTTGAGGCCGCTCACGCCCGCCTCAATGGTGAACATGCCGGTGAACAGAATGCCGAAGCCCATGCAGATCTGGCCGACGTTGCGCTTTTTGGAGCTCTTGAAAAAGACGAAGAGCACCGCGCCGATGAAGGCCACGATGGGGCTGAAGGTGCTGGGCTTCAGCAGCGTGAAGACCCAGCCGGAGCCTGTGATGTCGCTCAAACTCAGCAGCTGGCCGGTGACGGTGGTGCCGATGTTGGCGCCCATGATGATGCCGATGGCCTGGGGCAGCGTCAGGATGCCGCTGTTCACAAGGCCCACCACGATGACCGTGGTGCCGGAGGAGGACTGGATGAGCGCGGTGATCACCGTTCCCAGCAGCACGCCCTTCCACACGCTGTTGGTCAGCCGCTGGAGGATGGCCTCCAGTTTGCCGCCCGCCAGCTTTTCCAGGCCGCTGCCCATGATGGACATGCCGTAGAGAAAGAGGGCAAGGCCCCCGGCCACATTGAACACGTCGAATATGGTCATACAATACACCTCAATGATCGATTCCCCGCAAATTACGTTCCAAAGACGGCCCGGGCGATGCGCCCCAGGGCCGTACGCTTCGATTATAGCATGGGATTTAACATGCCTTCCACAGCCCGGCGGAATATTTTACATACATTTTACCCAAATCGGGCCGAAAAACGAAAAACGGGGCCGGTTTTTCGGCGTTCTGCCCTGCCGGTGTTAAAAAAAGGCAAAATTTCCCCGCGGAAAAGGGCGGCGCGCCGCGGGGCCGGGGCGGGGGAGGGGCCCGCTTTGCGCCGCCGCGACCGGCAAAAAAAGCCGCCCCGGCGAAGGAGGCGGCAAAAATGCGGTTTGCGAAAGGGCGGGCGGCGGAAAGCGGGCCCTGGCCCCGCGGCCTGCTTCTACAAGGCGGCCAGCTGGTAGCCCGCGGCCCGCAGCCCGTCGATGAGATCGCCCAGCATGGCGCTGTTGGTGGCCATGGGGTGCAAAAGATAGACGGCGTCCGGGTGGGCGGCGGCCAGCGCCTTTGAAAGGCTTTCGGCCACATCCGGCTGGGCGCTTGCGTCCCAGTCGGCGTAGGCGTAGCTCCAGAAGACGCTGCGCATGCCCTCGCCCGCGGCCAGGGCCAGCAGCCGCTGGCTGAATACCCCTTCCGGGAAGCGGAAGAGGGTGGGCGTCGCGCCGAACTGCCGGGCGAACTGTTCGTTAAAACCGGTTATTTCAGCCCGGGCCTCCTCGTCCGAGAGGGCGGTCATGTCCTTGTGGGTGGCCGAGTGGCTGCCCACCGTGTGGCCCTCCGCCAGCATCCGCTCCACCGTTTCGGCGTTGTTTTCGGCGTAGCTGCCCACCACGAAGAAGGTGGCGGGGGCGTTTTTCTCCTTCAGCGTGTCCAGAATGGCGGCGGAATACCCCGTCTCATAGCCGAAGTCGAAGGTCAGGTAGATGGTGGGCGTTTCGGCCTCGGGGGCAAGGAACACGCCGCCCCACTGGCCGTACTTTTCCTGATAGGCCACCGCGCTGATGGGCTGGTTGCGCTCGTTCACCTGCTTGCCCTGGCCCCAGCCCAGCCGCTCTGTCTCAAGGCCCGTCAGGTCAAAGGGGGCGGCCAGCGCCGGCCAGTTCACTCCCGCCGGGGCGGGGCTGGGCGCGGGCGAAGGGGAAGGGGAGGGGGCGGCCGTGGGGTCCGGCGCGCTGCTCGCCGGGGCGGACACAGACCCGGAAGCCGGGTCCGCCGCCGGAGCCGGGCGGAGGAACACCCCCGCCGCCAGGGCGATGCAGCACACCGCCGCGAAGATGCAGAGAAGAGCCAGCTTGCGCATAAAAGCGCTCCTTTCCGGGCGGTCAGCCGCCCTCGCTCATCACCACCACGTTGGCCTTGGCGGGCAGGCAGGCGGCCCAGTCGTCCTGGAGGCTCAGCCAGCCGTAGCCCTCGCACAGATGGTCGGGGCAGGGGGAGTCCACAAAGGCGATGGCGCCGTCCTTCACCTCCAGGTGGATGGTGTAGATGCCGGTGTCCACGTCGTAACGGGCGTTTTTGTCCAGGGGGATCTCCATGGTCTGGCCATCCTCGCCCCAGGTCAGCACCGCCGTGCCGCCGGTCGGCCGGGCATTAAGCCACAGAAAAAGAAGAAGTGCAATTACCAGTAATACAACAGTGAAAATGAGATTGGCGGTCATTTTTGACAGAAATACAGTAGTAAAAGTAAAAGGATTCTGTTTTGAATCTTTTTTCTCCATGAAAGAGACCTCGCGTTTCGTTGGATTCCCCTTCATTATAACAGAAAATACCCGGCGGGCAAATGGTTTTCAAGGCCGCGCCCCGGTGGTATAATAGCAGTATCGACCGACGGAAAAGGAGATAATCGCTATGCTGTTTGAAACTTACCGCGCCTCGGTGGACGCCTTTGTGGCGGCCAACCGGGAGAACGTGATCCGCGACATCAAGCGTCTGGTGGACGTGCCCAGCGTGGAGGGCCCCGCAGAGCCGGGCAAGCCCTTCGGCCCCGGCCCCGCCGCCGCCCTTGCCCAGGGCCTGGCCATTGCCGAAGAAATGGGCCTTGCCACCCACAACTGCGAAAACTACATCGGCTGGGCGGAACTTGCGGGCGAGAGCGGCGCCCAGATCGCCACCATCACCCATCTTGACGTGGTGCCCCAGGGCAACGGCTGGACCGCCGACCCCTTCGACATGCAGGTGAAGGACGGCTGGCTCATCGGCCGCGGCGTGGCCGACGACAAGGGCCCCAGCGTGCTGTGCCTGTATGCCCTCAAGTTTTTGAAGGAGCAGGGCGTGCCCCTGAAATACACCGTGCGGGCGCTGCTGGGCGCGAATGAAGAGACGGGCATGAAGGATGTGGACTATTATCTCGAGCATTACGAAGCCCCCGCCTTCTGCTTCTCGCCGGACGCCGAGTTCCCGGTGTGCAACGGCGAAAAGGGCGGCTTCAACGGCGAGCTGGTGAGCGGGCCGCTTGCCGGCAACCTGCTGGAGTTCGAGGGGGGCGTGGCCCATAACGTCATCCCCGACCGGGCCAGCTGCCTTGTGAAGGGGGATATTGCGAAGCTCGCCGAGCGGGAAGGCATCACCCTGGAGGAGGAGAACGGCGCGGTGCGCATCCGCGGCTGGGGCAGGGGCGGCCACGCCGCCATGCCCGCGGGCACGGTGAACGCCATCGGCCTCATCGTGGACTACCTGCTGGACAACCGGCTTTGCACCGAAGAGGAAAACGCCTTTTTGCAGGTGCTGCAGAAGCTGCACCACGCCACCGACGGCAGCGGCGTGGGCATCGCCGCGAAGGACGAGGCCTTCGACCCGCTCACCATCATCGGCGGCATGATCGCCCTCCGGGACGGCAAGCTGCGCCAGGATGTGGACAGCCGCTACCCCACCAGCATCACCGGCGAGGAGATCGCCCGGCGGCTTTCCGAGGCGCTGGGCGGCGCCGGCACGGTGGAAAACGCCCGCTGGAACAAGCCCTTCTACATCAGCGCCGACGACGCGGCCATCCAGGCCCTGGTGGACACCTACAACGAGGTCACCGGCGAAAACGCCAGGCCTTTCACCATGGGCGGCGGCACCTATGCCCGGCACTTCCCCCGTGCGGTGAGCTTCGGCCCCGAACGGCTGGACACTGTGCTGCCTGATTTCGCCGGCCCCATGCACGGCGCCAACGAGGGCGCGAACATCGGCCAGCTGATGCAGGCGCTGAAGATCTACATCCTCGCCCTTCTGCGTTTGCAGGACATCGAGCTGTAAAAAGAAAGAAGCCCCGCGCACCCGCGCGGGGCTTCTCTGTTTGGGGCTGGGGTTCAGAAGAACAAATCCTTGCCGGGGTAAACAGGCTCCATGGTCAGCCGCACGCCCAGCTTGCGCAGGGTGCCCTCGTCGCCGCTGTGCAGCATCTGGGTGGAGTGCATGTCGCAGTCCCGCAGGTCCTTGAGGGCGGCCAGGGCCCTGGCGGCGGTCTCGTCGGTGGCGGCGCTCATCGCAAGGCCCGCCAGCACGTCGTCCACCTTCAGCACGCTGGCACGGCTGTGGAGGTAGTCGATCTTGAGGCGCAGCAGGGGCACCAGCACCTGCTGGCTGATGAGCAGCACCTCGTCGGGGATGCCCGCCAGCGCCTTGATGCTGTTCAGCACGGTGGCGCTGGAGGCGCTCATCAAATCGCTGGCCTTGCCGGTGATGATGCGCCCGTCCGGCAGCTGCAGCGCCGCCGCCGGCATGCCCGCCGCCTTCTGCTTTTCCAGCGCCGGGGCCACCACGGCCCGGCTGCCGGTGTGCACATTCAGCTGCTGGAGGATGTTCTCGATCTTGTGCAGGGCGGCCTCGCTGGCCTTGCCCTGCTTTGCGTCGCAGGCGGCCTTGTAGTAGCGGCGCAGGATCTCCTGGGTGGCCGCCTGGCGCACCACTCCATCGTCAAAGATGGCGTAGCCCGCCATGTTCACGCCCATGTCGGTGGGGCTGCGGTAGAAGTTTTTATCACCGGTGATGCGGGCCAGGATGTTCTGCACGATGGGGAAGGCCTCCACATCCCGGTTGTAGTTCACGGTGGTCTCGCCGTAAGCCTCCAGGTGGAAGGGGTCGATCATGTTCACATCGTCCAGGTCGGCGGTGGCCGCCTCGTAGGCCAGGTTCACCGGGTGCTTCAGGGGCAGGTTCCAGATGGGGAAGGTCTCGAACTTGGCGTAGCCCGCCATCACGCCCCGTTTGTATTCGTGGTACACTTGAGACAGGGCGGTGGCCAGCTTGCCGCTGCCGGGCCCCGGGGCGGTGAGCACCACCAGGGGCTTCGAGGTCTCGATGTAGGGGTTGGAGCCGTAGCCCTCGTCGGAGCAGACGTGGTCCACCGCCATGGGGTAACCGTCGATGGGCCGGTGGATGTAGTTCTTCACGCCCCGGCTGGAGAGCTTTTTGGCAAAGGCGTTGGCGGCGGGCTGGCCGGTGTATTGGGTGATGACCACGCTGTTCACCGCAATGTCCATGGCGGTGATGTCGTCGATGAGGCGCAGCACCTCCATGTCGTAGCTGATGCCGAGGTCCGCGCGCATCTTGGTCTTTTCAATGTCGCCGGCGGAGACGCAGAAGATGATCTCGGCCTTGTCCCGCAATTCGTGCAAAAGGCGGATCTTGCCGTTCACGTCAAAGCCGGGCAGCACCCGGGCGGCGTGGTAGTCGTCGAACAGCTTGCCGCCGAATTCCAGATACAGCTTGCCCTTGAACTGGTCGATCCGGGCCAGGATGTTCTCGGTCTGTTTCTGAATGTAAAGCTTGTTGTCAAATCCGATCTGCATACAAAATCCCCCACGCATTTCCAGAATAGGCTCAATACCTATACAGAATACCACGCGGCCCGCCCCAATGCAAGGAAAAACGCCCGCCAAGCGCGGCACGCAAAAAGTTCGAAAATTCCCTATTGCATTTTCGCCCGGGGCGTGCTATAATAAACGTCGTCGCGGAGGATTAGCTCAGCTGGTTAGAGTGCCTGCATCACACGCAGGAAGTCTGGGGTTCGAGTCCCTAATTCTCCACCAAGAAGGCCCCGGCACGCGAGAGCGTGCCGGGGTTTTTCTGTGCCCCCTGGAGAGGGGCCTCTGCCGGCGAAGCGTCACTCCGCGCTGAGCGCAAACATCAAGGAGGACAAAACCAATGAAGAAGAAAGCGCTGATCGTTGTTTCCGTTGCTGCCACCCTGGCCCTGGCCCTGACCGCCTGCGGCGCCGCCGCGCCTTCCGGGGCGTCCAGCGACGCTGCTGCCAGCACCGCCGCTTCCGGCGCCGGGGCTGCCGCCGCCGAGGCCCTGACGGTGGAAGAGCTGAGCCTGCATCTGGCCGACGGCGCGGCGCAGGCCGTGGTGACCGTGGAGCCAGCACAGCTGGCCGGCCAGCTGACCTACAAGACCGGCGACGCGGCCATCGCCACCGTGGACGAGACCGGCCTTGTGACCCCCGTGAAGGAAGGCCACACCAGCCTGCTGGTGCTTGCGCCGGACGGCACCCGCGGCAAGGCCATGATCACCGTGTGGAGCGGCCCGAAGGAGCTGACCCTCACCGCCGACGCCGCCGAGGCCCCGGTGGGCGGCACCGTTGCCGTGGCCGCCGCCGACGAGACCGGCGCCGCCGTGGACGCTGCCACCCTGGCCTGGTCTTCCAGCGACGAGACCATCGCCACCGTGGACGAGACCGGCGCCGTGACCGCCGTGGCCGCGGGCGAGGCGGTCATCACCGCCGAAACTGCCTACGAGATCGCGGGCAGCGTGACCATCACCATCGGCTGATAAGGCGCAAGGCAGAGGGGCGCGGCCAGAAGGCTGCGCCCCGTTTTTTTAAACAGCGCGCCCTCTTGACAATATAGTTGCTATACCCTTTATGATGGGAGAAAAGAACAAACAGAGAAGGGTTAAAATGAGAACAGTCAAAAGAGCGAACAAAAAGCAGGCCGCGGCCCGGGCGGCCAAAAAGGTGCTGGTCATCGTGCTGGGCGCGGCCATCTACACCTTCGGCATCCACAACATCCACCAGCGCACCGCCATCACCGAGGGCGGCATCATCGGCCTGATGCTGCTCATCGAGCACTGGTTTTCCATCTCCCCGGCCTACATCACGCCGGTGCTGGACTTTTTGTGCTATCTTCTGGCCTTCCGCTTTTTGGGCGGGGGCTTCATCCGCGACTCCATCATCGCCACGCTGGCGGTGTCCGGCTGGTACAAGGTGTGGGAGCAGTTTCCGCCCATGCTGCCGGACCTTTCGGCCCATCCGCTGGCGGCGGCGCTGGCCGGCGCGCTGTTCGTGGGTGTGGGCGTGGGGCTCATCATCCGCCAGGGCGGGTCGGGCAGCGGCGACGACGCTTTGGCCCTCACCATCTCCCGCGTCACCGGCTGGCGGCTGTCCGGCGCCTACCTTTTCACCGATCTGACGGTGCTGGCGCTGTCGCTGAGCTACATCCCCTTCCAGCGCATCCTGTTTTCCCTCATCACCGTCACCGTCTCCTCCTTCCTCATCGACCGGGTGCAGGGCCTGGGCAGGGGCGGCATGTCCCGGGGCGGCGGGCGGCCCGCACCGGCTGAAACGGCATGACAAAACGGCGCGGCCTTTCTGGCCGCGCCGCAGCCTGTAGAAAAACCTGCTTTGGCGATCAGGCCAGAGCAGGTTTTCTGTTTGAAAACAAGAAGACAGGTGGAAAAAGC
>NZ_CALXHK010000028.1:0-30758 GCF_944388085.1 Candidatus Allofournierella excrementigallinarum
TCCACGGTGCCCTCGGCAGCGGTGTTGGGGGCGGGCTTCTCCTCCAGGGACAGGCCGGTCACGTCGTCCACGATGCCGATGGTGAAGCGGGCCTTGGGCTCGGCCTTGGCCAGCTCCTCATACACGGCGAACACGCTGGAGGGCGGGGTGTCCTTGCTGCCCAGGCCGTAGCGGCCGCCGATGACCTCGGCGTCGCGGCCGGCCTCGCGCAGGGCGGTGACCACGTCCAGGAACAGGGGCTCGCCCAGGCTGCCGGGCTCCTTGGTGCGGTCCAGCACGGCGATCTTCTTGGCGGTGGCGGGGATGGCCGCCAGCAGCTTCTCGCTCACGAAGGGGCGGTACAGCCGCACCTTCACCAGGCCCACCTTCTCGCCGTGGGCGTTGAGGTAGTCGATGACTTCCTCGGCCACGTCGCAGATGGAGCCCATGGCAACGATCACGCGGTCGGCGTCCGCCGCGCCGTAGTAGTTGAACAGCTGGTAGTCGGTGCCCAGCTTCTCGTTGACCTTGGCCATGTACTTCTCCACCACGGCGGGCAGGGCCTCATAGTACTTGTTGCAGGCCTCGCGGTGCTGGAAGAAGATGTCGCCGTTCTCGTGGCTGCCGCGCATGGAGGGGTTCTCGGGGTTCAGGGCATGGTCGCGGAACTGCTGGATGGCATCCCAGTTGACCATCTCGGCCAGGTCGGCATAGTCCCACTTCTCGATCTTCTGGATCTCGTGGCTGGTGCGGAAGCCGTCGAAGAAGTTGATGAAGGGAACGCGGCCCTCGATGGAGGCCAGATGGGCGACGGCGGCCAGGTCCATGACCTCCTGGGGGTTGGTCTCGGCCAGCATGGCGAAACCGGTCTGGCGGCAGGCGTAAACGTCGCTGTGGTCACCGAAGATGTTCAGCGCGTGGCTGGCCACGGTGCGGGCAGACACGTGGAACACGCTGGGCAGCAGCTCGCCGGCGATCTTGTACATGTTGGGGATCATCAGCAGCAGGCCCTGGCTGGCGGTGAAGGTGGTGGTCATGGCGCCGGCGGCCAGGCTGCCGTGCACCGCGCCCGCGGCGCCCGCCTCAGACTGCATCTCCATGACCTTGACCTGGGTGCCGAAGATGTTCTTCTGGCCGGCGGCGGACCACTGGTCGACATAGTCGGCCATGGGGCTCGACGGGGTGATGGGGTAGATGGCCGCGACCTCGGTGAACGCATAGGCTACATGCGCCGCCGCGGTGTTGCCATCCATGGACTGTTTCGCTCTAGGCATTTTTCTTCCTCCATAGCATGAGATTTAACGTTTCCCGCCATTGCTGGCAGGCCCGCGTTATCCTGCCCGCGCGCACGGAAAACCGGCAGCGCCGGTCCCCCGCACATGCGGACAGCTTCTGCTGAGTATTATTTTATCAAAACAAATGTGTAAAGTAAACCATTTTCCGGGCGCTTTTTGCCCCCTGGATGCAAAAAAAGCGGCGCGGGGCGGCCCTTTTGGCGCAAAACCGCCCGCTTTTGGCCCTCTGGCGGTTTGACAAGGTTCATCTTTGCCGCTATGATGTAGTATATATATGCATTTCAGCCCGGGGCCCCCGGGCAGAATGGGGAGGGACCCATGGATACGACTTTCATCGCGGCGGCGGGCGCCGGCGTGTTTGCCGCGGGGGCGGCGGCGCTGGCGCTGGCTGTTCTGGCGGGCCTTGCCGCCGGCTGGGCCGCCGCAAAGCGGGGGGTGCAGCTGCCCGGGGCTTTGAGCCGCCTTCTGGACAAGGCGGGCCTTGGCAACGAGGAACAGGTCACCGAAGAGGACCTGTATGAGATGGTGGACGACGCCGACCAGCAGGACCTCATCGACGAAAACCAGAAGGAGATGATCACCAACATCTTCGATCTGGGCGAGGTGACCGCCGGCGACATCATGACCCACCGCATGGACATGGTGGCGGCGGAGGAGAACGCCAGCTGCCGCTCGGTCATCGAGGCGGCGGTGGAAAGCGGCAACAGCCGCCTGCCCATCTACCGCAAGACCACCGACGAGATCGTGGGCGTTCTGTATGTGAAGGACCTGCTGCGCCTGTTCGACGAGCCGGCGGCGCTGGAGGGCCCGGTGGGCCGCTTTGCCCGGCCGGTGATGTTCGTGCCCGAGAGCCGCCCGGCGGGCCAGCTGCTGCTGGACTTCCGCCGCGAGCGCGCCATGATCGCCATCGTGGTGGACGAATACGGCGGCACGGCGGGCCTTGTGAGCATGGAGGACATCCTGGAAGAGATCGTGGGCGACATCCAGGACGAATACGACGACGAGGAGGCCGAGCTGGCGGCCCAGGGCGACGGCTACGCCGTGGACGGGGCCATCGACCTTGCGGACGTGTTCGAAGCCTTCGGCATGGAGTGCCCCCGGCCGGACGAGGACGAGGAGTTCGACACCCCCGGCGGCCTCATCATCGACAAGCTGGGCCGCATCCCTGGGGAAGGGGAGAAGGCGGCGGTGGAGTGGGGCGGTTTGCGCTTTGAGGTGCTCAGGGCAGGCGAGCGGCGCATCCAGCGGGTGCTGTGCACCCGGCTGCCCGAGGCGGCCGCACCCGGAAAGGAAAAGGAGAAAGCATGAGCCACAGCGAAACACAGCTGGAAAGCCGCACCGTGTTCGAGGGGCGGGTCATCACCGTGACCTTCGACAAGGTGCGCCTGGAGAACGGGGCTGAGAGCACCCGGGAGGTGGTGCACCACCACGGGGGCGCCTGCATCGCGGCGCTGACCGAGGCGGACGAGATCTATCTGGTGCGCCAGTACCGCTACGCCCTGGGGCAGGAGCTCTGGGAGCTGCCCGCCGGCAAGCTGGAAAAGGGGGAGGACCCCTTCGAGGCGGCCAAGCGGGAGCTGGCGGAGGAATGCGGCCTTAAGGCCGAGCGCTACACCGACCTGGGGGAATTCTACCCCACGGTGGGCTACTGCTCGGAAATCATTTACACCTGGATGGCCACGGGCCTTTCCCCCTGCGCCATGCACCTGGACGAGGACGAGTTCCTCACCCCCCAAACGCTGCCCTTTTCCGAGGCGGTGGCCATGGTGCTGGACGGCCGCATCAAGGACGGCAAGACCGTGGCGGCCATTCTGAAGATCGACGCGCTGCGCCGGCGGAAAGCGGCGGAGCAGTGAGCGCCCCTCAAAGCAAACCGGCCCACCGGGGAGATCCCCCGGCGGTTTTTGACGCGCTCTTTTGCGCCGGGAAGCCCCCGGCGTTTTTTTCTGCCCTTTGCGCCCCGGTCCAAAAAAAATTTTCCGCCCTTGTCCCGGCGGGGCGTTTTTGGCCGAATCATTTATATAAGAATATCGGCCTTTTGCGGGCCAGGGAGGGACAACGATGTTTTTTTCCAGAAAAGGGCCGCCGCAGCCGGCGGCGGCAAAGCCCTCGTCCTCCGGCGGGGCGGACCGGCGGCGCACCTACCACACGGTGGTGAACTACCTGCGCGGCAAGGACTACAAGTTCGATGAAAACGCCGACGAGTTCCGCATCTTCTTCCCCACCGGGCTGGACACCGGCCACTACACCCTGATGTGGAAGATCGAGGAGCGGTATGTCACGATCATCACCCTCAGCCCCTTTTCCATCAGCGGCTGCTCGGTGGACGATGTGACCCTGCTGTGCTCGCTGGCCAACGCCAACCTGGTGAACGGCACCTTTTACCCCAGCTCCGACGGCGAGCACATCATAGTGGAGGTGACCCAGCGGGTGTTCTCCGACGAGGAGTTCGGCGAGGCCACCGTCGGCTACCTGCTGGGGGTCATGGGCGGCAACCTGGACAGCCGTTACATGAAATCCATGGAATCCATCTGCAAGGGCTACACCACCCTGGCGGACGAGCTGGAAAAACTGAGCGGGGAGGATTGACCATGTCTCTTGCATACGACGCCTCCGGCGTGCTGGACCTGTGCGAACGGGTGTTCAGAAACGACCTGGAGCTGGACTGTGAACGCAACAACGAACGGAACACCGTGCGGGCCAAAGTGCGCATCGACGGCACCCGCTACACCATCGTCTGCTCGGCGATGGAAAGGGCCCAGGTGCTGCACCTGTGGGCCTTCCTGCCCTTCGACGTGGAGAGCGAGGAGAAAGCCATGCAGATGGCCAACGCCTGCAAAGAACTGAACAGCATCATGGTGACCGGCAAATATACCTACAACCTGGAAAAGGACGTGGCCCTGGAGCTGGCCCACTGCTACCGGGACGGCATGGGCGAAGAGGCCGCCCGCCACCTCATCATCGGCATCTTCTGCGCTTCGCTGAGGGACGACGGCCAGCGGGTGGTGGACCTCTATGGCGACAAGCTCTCCTTCTCCCGCTTCAAAGAACTGATCCGCAGCTGAATTTTCTGCCTGTGCAAATGCCCGCCGAATTGTTCCGGCGGGCATTTTTTATACGTTTTGTATTTTGTTTTTTTGTGATTACATAATTGCCTGCCCCTGCATGTAATACACGCCCATCTTCCAGAGGAAAAAGGCGCTCGCCGCCGCCAGCAGCCAGCGGGCAGGGCGGGGCAGGCTGGCCCCGATGAGATAAAGGGGCAGGCAGCCGAAGACATAGCGCCCGCCGCTGATGAGCCAGCCGGCCAGGTAGCTCATGCCCAGGTACCCGCCGCCCCAGATGAGCCAGTGGGTGGGGCATTTTTTCCAAAGGCCGAAAAAAAGCAGGGCCATGGCGGCGAAATAGAGCGCCAGCTGGGCGTGGTAGATAAAGGGGGCGAGGCCGGGGTAGTCGATGGCCATCTGCCAGTGCTGGGCCAGGTTTTCGCCGATCCACCGGGTGGTCTGGTACCAGGGGGGCGCGGCCAGAAATTCAAAAAAGGCGAAGGGGCTGCCGAAAAGCCGCCAGTTGAGGGCGAGATAGCCGCCCCAGCCCAGAAGGGGCAGGGCCAGCGCCAGGGAGGCGGGGCCCTGCTTTTTTTCCCTGCGTGCCCGCAGCCAGAGGTAGAAAAGGGGCAAAAGCAGCGCGAGGCCCTGGTTGCGGCAGAGGACGGCCAGCGCGCCGAAAACCCCGGCGGCGGGCCAGCTGCCCCGGCGGGCAAACAGCATGCACAAAAGACTCAGCAGCAAAAACAGGCTCTCGGTATAAACGCCCAGGGCGAAAAAGCCGAAGGGGTAAAGGGCCATCAGGGCCGCGGCGAAGGCCGCCTGCTCCCTTGGCAGGTCCTGCCCGGCCAGGGCCAGCATGGCCGCCCCCGCGCCGCCCCAGCACAGCCAGCTCACCGCCAGGGCCGCGGCCTCCCAGCTTGCGCCAAAGGGGCCGAGCAGGGCGTGCGTCAGCCGTACCGCCAGCGGGTAGAGGGGGTAAAAGACGATGTATTTCGCCGCGTCGCCCTCCGCCGCGTAGCCTTCGCGGGCCAGCAGCAGGTAATGGGGGCTGTCGCCGGCGGTGGTGAACCGCGCCAGAAAATGCTGCCAGAAGGCGGCGGGGCCCCCGCCCTGGCCCAAAGCCCGCCAGCAGAGAAAGGCAAAGAAAAGCTGCGCCGCCAGAACGCCCAAGGCCGCCAGCGCCAGCGCGCCGGGGCCGGGGGCCCAGCGGGGGGCCAAAGGCCGGGCGGGGGCGGCGGGCCAAAACACCAGCCCCAGGCGCTTTGCGCACCGCACGGCCAGCAGCGCCACGAACAGCGCCATCAGCGCGCCGCCCAGATGACCGATGAACGCGCCCATGGCCTTCCTCCTTTCAGTGGCTCAGCATGTAAACCGCGCCGTAAAAATTGAAAAGCGCGCCCGCCCCGGCCAGCCACAGCGCCCCGGCGCCAAGGGGGCGGCGGGGCCGGGCCAGGTACCACCAGAGGGCGAAGGGGATGAGGTCCACGGTGTAGCGGGCGCCGAACTGCCAGCCGCCCATGGTGCGGTGAAGGCACAGCGCCGCCAGGGTGGCCAAAGCCAGGGCGGGGGCCAGCAGGTCTTTGGGCGCAAGGCGCTTTTTCGCCGCGGCCCGCGCCAGGTCGGCGGCCCACAAAAGAAAGATGGGGCTGGCGATAAAAAAGCAGAAGCCGTTGAAAGTGGAGAAGGAGAGATCCAGCGAAGAGGTGAAGGTGACGGGGCGCAGCACGCCCCACAAATTGCCCCAGAAGTTTTCCAGCGTGAACTGGCCGCCGTCCCGCACGAACTCCGGCAGCCAGGAATGGCCGAACTCCAAGGGGTTGCCGAAGCGGATAAAGTTATACCAGCCCAGGGCCAGCGCCACGGCGGCGGGCGGGGCGGTGAAGGCGGCAAGGCTCCGCCAGCGGCGCTCTTTCGCCGCGCCCAGGGCCGTCCCCAGCCAGAGCACAAAGGCAAACAGGGCGGTGAAGGGGCGGCAGCCCACCGCCAGCGCCATCAGAAAGAAGGCGGGGGCGCACTGCTTTTTCAGCCAGAAGAACAGGCCCCAGACGGTGAAGGCGAAGTTCAGCGCCTGGGCCTGGAACCACACGCCGCCGCTGCACGCCAGCCAGAAAAAATTGCTGCACAGGGTGGAAAAAAGGGCCCAGAAGGCGCAGGACCGGGGGGCATGGCCCGCCCGCCAGAAGCAGAGGTAGACCCCGGCCAAAGCGGCCAGCGCCCACAGCGCCTGCCACAGGTTGCCCAAAGAAAGGCCCAGGGCGGCGGGCAGCAGCGCCAGCACCGAGGGCGCCGGCGGGAAGGAAAGGTAATAGCGCCCCTCAAAAACCGCCAGCTCCAGCCAGGGGTAGTTTTCGCCGCCTTCAATGTACGCCCGGCCCTCCAGCCAGTTCTGGGCCTGCAAAAGGTAGCTGTCGTAGGCATTGGGCGAAAGGAGGGTGCCCCCCGCCAGCGAGTGATAGAGCACCAGCGCCAGCGCCAGCAGGGAAAGGGCCGCTGCCAGGGCCCGGGCGTGGGGGCGGCCAAAGGCGCGGGACGAGAGGGCAGGGGACACGGGCGGGGCCTCCTTTCGGCGGGTTTTGTTCTTGTGCCGTGACGCCCCGGCCCAAAGCGCGGGGCTGTTTTTCGGTTATTATACCACAAAAGCCGCCCTGGCAAAATGCCAGGGCGGCGGTTTTCCACGCTTTTGTCAATCCCATGTGGAATCGGGGCGCGGCATATACAGCAGCCAGTCGCCAATGTCCTCTTCTTCCACCACGCCGGCGGCGGCCAGCTGCCGGTTGGCGGCCCGCAGCCAGACGTCCGGCTGGGAGAGGCAGAGGGCCAAAAACATGCCGCAGAACACCGCGGCGGCGGCGCGCACCACCGGGAAGGGGCGGAAGACGCTGGCCAGCGCCAGCACCGTGAGCATCGCCAGCACCAGGATGAACCAGCCGGAGACGACGCGGTTGGGGGTGAAGCCGAAGCGGCGGATGTAAAGGAACATCTTGGACGCGCCCACCGCGGCGAACAGAAGGTTCGAAAGGCAGAGGGCGGCGGCCAGCCCTTTCAGCACCGGGCTTTGGCGCAGCGGGACGCGGCTGGTCTTGGCGGCGGCGGTGAGCACCGAAAAATTGAGCACCACCACGGCGCACAGCTCAAAGAAGCCCCGGCGGGCGTATTCGGCGGCGGTGAAGCCCTCGGGCAGGCGGCCGGTGAAGCCGCCGGTGAGGTAGCCGAGCTGGATGGAAAAGAACAGGGCATAGAGCGCCAGCAGCAGCGCCAGGCAGAAGGCCAGCGCGCCGCCGGGGGCAAGGCGCAGCTTTTCCGCCTCGGCCCGCAGGGATGCGCCCCGGGCGGGGTCGGGGGCTTTTTTCAGCGCCCCCGCCGCCAGCCCGAAGAGATAGGCCCCCACCGGCAGGCCCACCGCGAAATACATGAGCTCGGTGAGCATCGCCTCGGGCAGGGTGAACCAGCGGAAAAAGTTTCCCAGCGCCGCCCCGAAGGCGTCGTCGGCGCCGGAAAGCAGCCTCGCGGCCAGCGCCAGCACCGGCGCCGCCACGCACAGGGTGACCACCCCGGCCCAAAGGCTGCCCTTTTTGCGCCCGGCAAGGCCCTGCAGCCAGCCCGCCAGCGCCCGAAGCAGCACCCGGATGCGCAGAAAGAAGTTGCCGAAGGGCACCGTGACCAGCGCCCGCAGCCCGTCCAGGGGCAGGAAGGGGCCGGTGCGGCCCTCGGTGAGGGCCCCGGCGCGGGCCAGCACCCAGTAGGCGGCGGCCAGATGCAGGGCCAGGAACTCCCATCCCTGCACCGCGTCGTAGTAGTAAAGGGCGGAAATTTTGAAGATATAGTCCGCCGCCAGCAGCCCCCACAGCGCCAGCCACAGCCGGCTCTCTCTGGAGGCGGGGCGGGCCGCGGCCCGGCACATGCCCTCCACCCCTGCGAAGAACAAAAGGCAGAACAGGGCCATAAAGGCCGCGCGGTATTCAAAGCCGAACAGCAGGCCCCGGGCGTAGGCCCAGCCCCAGACCCAGCTGAGCAGGGCCGCGGGCACCATCCATTTCGGCAGCGGCGGGCGGGGGGCGGCGGGGGAGGAGGGCGGCGTTCCGGGCGCGGGGGCCACCGGTGTTTCTTTTTGGGCAGGCGCGGCCTGCGGGCCGTAGGCCGGGGGCGTTTTTTCTCCGGTCACAGCCGGCGCGGCAGGCTCCATGGCCTGATTTTTGAGTGCATGAAAGACAGGGGGGCAGGCGCTGCCCTCCGTTTTGCGGGGTTCCATCATCAAACCCTCCTTTGATCGATCGATTTAATATGCGGCCAGCCTGCTCCGCTTTTCAGGTGTCCAGCTCACAGCAGTAAAGGACGCGGGCTTCGGCGTCGTAAACGCCCACGGTGAAGTTGAAGGAGCCGCGGCTGAGGATGCCGCTCTGCTGGTCGCTGTGGCGGTCGATGAGGCGGTAACAGCCCGCCGCCACCGACGGCACCAGAAGCTTGCCGTCGCCGTCGGTGAGGTAGGGGCCGGTGCTGACGGTCCCGTCCTCCACGCCCCAGACCAGGGCCTGCACCGTTTCGTCCGCGGGCAGGCTGTTCCAGGCCGGGTCGGCGGCCAGCTGCTGTTCCAGCTGGTCGTCCTCAAAGGTGAGGGCGATGCAGCTGACCCCGTCGCCGTGGAAGCCGCCGTGGCTGTCGTAGGAAGAGATATGGGTCACGGCGGGCAGTTTTTCCAGCCCCAGGGCCTTGGCCACGGCCTTTTCCTCGCTGGCCGCGCCGCAGCCGGTGAGGCACGCCGCCGCCAAAGCCAGCGCCAGGGCCGCCGAAAAAAGCCGCTTTTTCACTGGCCGTCCCCCCTTTCGCCCTCCTCGCCGGGCACATACTCCAGCAGGTCGGCGGGCTGGCAGTCCAGCGCGCGGCACAGCGCCGCCAGGGTGGAAAAGCGCACCGCCTTGGCCTTGTTGTTCTTCAGGATGGAGAGGTTGGCCGGGGTGATGCCCACCTTTTCGGCAAGCTCGCCCGCGCCGATCTTGCGGCGGGCCATGACCACGTCCAGATTGATGATGATGGGCATTGCCTCGCCCCCTTTATATCGTCAGGTCCAGCTCGGCCTTCATGCCGATGGCCCGCTGGAACACGTTTTTGATGATGCGAACGATGAGGCCCATGAAGGCCGCGGCGGCAGCCACCATCACCATGGGCAGATAGAACGCCGCGCCGGCAAGGCACAGGGCCGCCACCGCCATGCAGCACCAGCTGGCCGCCCGCAGGCAGCGGACGTTGGCCGCCACGAACACCTGCTCGGCCTCGATGTTGGCCAGCAGGCGGTAGAGGTTATACAGCAGCACATAGGCCGCGGCGCTGGCCACATAGAGGGTGACCAGGCCCCACACCAGATGGGCGGTGTCGTTGATGCCCGCATAGCGGCTGGTGCGGATGAACCAGTTCACCAGCCACCAGCCGGACACGTCGCACACGGCCACCGCGCCGGTGAACAAAAGCACCGCCAGGCGGGAAAGGGAAAGGCTGTTTTTTTCGCTCCACATGGGGGTCTTCTCCTTTTTTGACAAATTTCGTTTGCCCCAGACGAGGGCCGCGGCGGCGGCCGCCGCCAGCGCCACCGGCCAGAGGGCGGCGGACAGAAACGCGCCCGGCCCCGGCTGGCGGCGGCGCGGCCAAAGGCCGCCCCGCTCTTTGAGGCCAGTATAGCATGGGTGTTATCGAATTTCAAGTGTTTTTTATCGTTTTTCGATAATTTTTTATTCCGCACCGATATGACCACCAGATATTGCGGCGGCGGGGGATGGAGAACACAAGGGAGTAGGAGCAAGGGAGGGGGAGGGGGAGGGGGAGGAGGAGAAGGCGCGGCAAAGCAGGGCGGCGCTCTTTCCCGTTTTGACTTGCCTGCCGCCCGAAGCGGGCCGAAAAAGCCGCGGCACTGCCGCCACTGCACGCGGCGTTTCGGACACGCTGCCCTCACACCGTGCAGCGTGTCCGCTCCGAGGCGCACTACGCGGCGGCAGCGCCGCGGCTGGCTCGGCTGGCATCGTGCGGGGGGCCGGGCGAAACGGGCAAGGAGCCGCTCTGCCTTCCTCCCACACCCGGCCCGGCAGCACGGGGGCACCACCCTTAGTGCGCATCAGAACGGACACTTTTCTTTGTCCTGAAAAGTGTCCGAGATGCCGCGTGCGAGGGTGCGTGCCCCCGGGCGGACACAAAAAGCATAACCTCCGTGGGGATGGGCCGGGCGAAGCGGTTCGGTCAAAACAGGCCCTTTTATTGTCCGGGCGGCGCTGTGCTGCGGGCAGTTTTGCGCGGGGCGGCCGCGTCCCTGTCCGCCGCCGCACGCGGCGTTTCGGACACGCTGCCCTCGCATCGTGCAGCGTGTTCGCCCCGAGGCGCACTACGCGGCGGCAGCGCCGCGGCTGGCTCGGCTGGCATCGTGCGGGGCGGGTCGGGCGGAACAAGGGAGAGCGCCGCCCTGCACAAAATTGCCCGCCCCTTGCGCCCGGGGCAGCGGCGTGGCATAATGGGGATGAAACATTTGAAAGGCGGCGACGGCATGACCGAACTTGGCATCACACAGGAATATCTGCTTTTGGCGGTGAACGACCGGGGCCGCTTTTCGCCCCTGAACCCCCAGCAGCCCGTCTGCTTTGTGGCGGCGGCGCTGGGCCAGCTGGCCGGGGCCGGGGCGGTGGCCTTCACCGGCGAAAAAATCGGCCTTGCCGGGCCGCTGCCCGAAGGGCTGCGGTGTTTGAAGCCCCTGTATGATTTTATCGACCGGCCCCGCCCCGCGCCCCTTTCGATGGTGCTGCGGGATTTTGCCCCCGACGGGCCCAAGCTGGCCCAGCTGGCCGAGGCGGTGGGGGAAAGCCTGGAGGCGCTGTGCCTCGCCGCGCCCCAGCGGGCGCTGGCCGGGCGGGTGTTCTATCTGCCCGCCGCCGGTGAGGCGGCGCGGCGGCTGGAGCGGCTGCTCTTTTCTCTTTGCGGCGAGGGCGGCCCCGCCCCCAAAGAGGCGGCGCTGGCGGTGCTGCTGTGCCAGAGCGGCGTGCTGGCCCAGAAGCTGGGCGGCGCGGCGGCGGCCAGGGCCGAGGCGGCGCTGGCTTCGCTGCTGCCCACCGGCAGCGAGGCCGCCCGGTCGGCCCACGCCGCCCAGGACATGGCGGACCGGGTGAACGCCGTCCTCTGCGGCGGGCGCTGATCTTTAATAAGAAAAGGGAGCCGGACGGCAATGCCGTCCGGCTCCCTTTTCTTCAATGATTTTATTCTTCTCCGCCTTCGCCGTCTTCGGCCTCTTCGTCCGCCGCCGCGTCCTCGGCGGCCAGGGCGGCCAGCTCCTCGTCGGTGAGGGCTTCCTCCGGCTCGTCCTCCGGCTTTTCCACCGGGGCCTCGTCGCTGCGCTCGGTGCGGGCCACCGTGACCACACGGTCGCCCTGGGCCAGGCGCATGACCCGCACGCCGCTGCCGTAGCGGCTCTGGACGTTGATGTCCTCGGCGTGCATGCGGATGATGATGCCCTCCTGGCTGATGAGGATGACGTCGTCCTCCTCGTCCAGAATTTTGATGCCGGCAACACCCCCCTTGGCGTAGTTGCGGATGCCCTTGCCGCCCCGGCTTTGCAGGCGGTAGTCATCCACGCGGCTGCGGCGGCCCTTGCCGCTTTCGGTCACGGTGAACACCGTGGCGCCCGGGCGCAGGATGCCCACGCCCACGACCTCGTCGCCCTGGGCAAGGCGCACGGCGCGCACGCCGTGGCCCATGCGGCCCATCTGCCGCGCGCTGCGCTCGTCAAAGCGGATGGCCATGCCGTCCCGGGTGGCCAGCAGCAGCTCGTCCGAGCCGCTGGTGATGCGGCACCAGGCCAGGGAGTCGCCCTCGTAGAGGCTCACGGCCAACAGGCCGCTCTTGCGGATGTTGGAGTAGGCCTCGATGGGGGTGCGCTTGATGAGGCCTCGCTTGGTCACCATGGTGAGGAAGCCCTCGGCCTTTTCGGCGGGCATGCACACCATGCGGATGACGTTTTCCCCGTTTTGCAGCGGCAGCAGGTTCACGATGTTGGTGCCCTTGCTGGTGCGGCTGCCCTCATAGATCTGATAGCCTTTGAGCCGGTAGACCCGGCCCTGGTCGGTGACGAAAAGCACGTAGTCGTGGGTGGAGCCGATGAACAGCTCCTCCACGAAATCCTCGTCCTTGTGGGAAAGGCCCGAGATGCCGCGCCCGCCGCGGCGCTGCACCTGATAGGTGTCTTTGGACTGGCGCTTGATATAGCCCGCGTGGGTGAGGGTGAAGACGCACTCCTCCACCGGGATGAGGTCCTCGATGTCCACCTCGCCGCTGACGTGGGCGATCTCGGTGCGGCGCTCGTCGCCGTACTTCTCCTTCAGGGCCAGCAGCTCCTCGGTGACGATGGCCAGCACCCTGGCGTCGTCCGCCAGGATGGCCGTCCAGTCGGCGATTTTCTTGTGCAGTTCGTCCAGTTCGTTCTCGATCTTGAGAATTTCCAGGCCGGCCAGGCGGCCCAGGGGGAACTTGCAGATGGCGTCCGCCTGGGGCTCGTCAAAGCCGAACTTTTCCATGATGGCGGCTTTTGCCTCCGCCTGGCCGCCGCCGCAGTGGCGGATGGCATAGATGACGTCGTCCACGATGTCCACGGCGCGGGCGAGGCCCTCCAGGATGTGGGCCCGCTCCCTGGCCTTGTTCAGGTCGAACTGGGTGCGCCGGCGGATGACCTGGTCCTGGAACTGGACGTACCGCTCCAGCATGGTCTTGAGGCTCATCACCTTGGGCACGCCGCCGTCCAGCGCCAAGAGGTTGACGCCCACGGTGTCCTGCAGCTGGGTGTAGCGGTAGAGCTGATTTAAGACCACCTGGGGGTTTGCCTCTTTCTTCAGCTCGATGACGATGCGCATGCCGTGGCGGTTGGACTCGTCGTTCAGGTCGCTGATGCCCTCGATGCGCTTGTCCTTGACAAGGTCCGCGATGCTCTCGATGAGGCGGGCCTTGTTGACCATGTAGGGGATCTCGGTAACGATGATCTGGAAGCGGCCGTTCTTCTTTTCTTCAATCTCGGCGCGCCCGCGCAGGGTGATCTTGCCCTTGCCGGTGGCGTAGGCGGCGCGGATGCCGCTGCGGCCCATGATGACGCCGCCGGTGGGGAAGTCGGGCCCTTTGATGTGCTCCATCAGGCCGGCCAGGTCGATGTCCGGGTCCTGGATGAGGGCCACCGCCCCGTCGATGACCTCGCCCAGGTTGTGGGGCGGGATGTTGGTGGCCATGCCCACGGCGATGCCGGTGGAGCCGTTGACCAAGAGGTTCGGGAAGCGGCTGGGCAGCACGGTGGGCTCTTTTTTGGTCTCGTCGAAGTTGGGGCCGAAGTCCACCGTGTCCTTGTCGATGTCGGTGAGCAGCTCCATGGCCATCCTGCTCATGCGGGCCTCGGTGTAGCGGTAGGCGGCGGGGGGGTCTCCGTCCACGCTGCCGAAGTTGCCCTGGCCGTCCACCAGGGGGTAGCGCATGGAAAAGTCCTGGGCAAGGCGCACCATGGCGTCGTAGACCGAGGCGTCGCCGTGGGGGTGGTAGCTGCCCAGCACGGCGCCCACGGTGTCGGCGCTTTTGCGGTAGGGGTGCTGGGGGTCGTTGCCCCGCTCGTGCATGGTGTAGAGGATGCGCCGGTGCACCGGCTTGAGGCCGTCCCGCACGTCGGGCAGCGCGCGGGAGACGATGACGGACATGGAGTAATCCAGAAACGCGCTCTCAATTTCGTCCTTCACGTCCCGCACGATGAGCTTGGTGCCGGTGCCGGGGATCATCACAAAATCTTCGTTCAATGGTGTTCACCTGTCTCTTTCTGAAATAGGGCGCGTCACACGTCCAGCGTGGCGTAAAGGGCGTTCTTCTCGATGAACTCGCGGCGGGGCTCCACCTTGTCGCCCATCAGGATGGTGAAGGCTTCGTCCGCCTTCACCGCGTCCTCGATGGAGATCTGCACGATGACCCGGTTGTCGGGGTCCATGGTGGTCTCCCACAGCTGCTCGGGGTTCATCTCGCCCAGGCCTTTGTAGCGGTTGATCTTCACGCCCTGGCCCATCTCGGCGGAGAGCCTGCTCATCTCCGCCTCGTTGTAGGCGTAGCGCACGTCCTTGCCCTTGGCCAGCTTGAACAGGGGCGGCTGGGCGATGTAGACATAGCCGCCCTCGATCAGCGGGCGCATGAAGCGGAAGAAGAAGGTGAGCATCAAAGTGCAGATGTGGCTGCCGTCCACGTCGGCATCGGCCATGATGAACACCTTGTGGTAGCGCAGCTTTGAGATGTCGAACTCCTCGCCGATGCCGCAGCCGAGGGCCGTGACCACCGGCATCAGCTTTTCGTTGCCGTAGACCTTGTCCAGGCGGGCCTTCTCCACGTTGAGCATCTTGCCCCACAGCGGCAGGATGGCCTGGATGTTGGAGTCGCGGCCCATCTTGGCGCTGCCGCCGGCGGAATCGCCCTCGACGATGTAAATTTCGGTCTTGGAGGGGTCCTTTTCGCGGCAGTCGGCCAGCTTGCCGGGCATGCGGCTGGTCTCGAGGGCGCTCTTGCGGCGCACTAAATCCCGGGCTTTGCGGGCGGCCTCCCGGGCGCGGGCGGCCTGGGTGGCTTTTTCATAGATGGCCTTGGCCACGCCGGGGTTTTCTTCCAGAAATTCCTTGAGTTTATCATACACCAGGCCGGAGACAAGGCTGCGCACCTCGGTGTTGCCCAGTTTTGCCTTGGTCTGGCCCTCGAACTGGGCGTCGGTGAGCTTGACGCTGATGACGGCGGTGAGGCCCTCCCGCACGTCGGCGCCGGAGAGGTTGTCGTCCTTTTCCTTCAAATAGCCCTTTTCCCGGCCGAAGTCGTTGATGACGCGGGTGAGGGCGGCCTTAAATCCCTCCTCATGGGTGCCGCCGTCCGGGGTGTGGACGTTGTTGGCAAAACTCAGCATCAGCTCGTTGAAGCTGTCGTTGTACTGCAGGGCCACCTCGGCGATGATGTCCTTCTGCTGGCCCCTGAAGTAGATGGGGGTGGGGTGCAGCACGGTCATCTGGCGCTTTTCGTGGATGTACTCCACGAAGCTGCGGATGCCGCCCTCGTAGCACATGCTCTCCCGCTTGACCTCCTCGCCCCGCTCGTCGGTGAGGGTGATGCGCACGCCGGCGTTCAAAAAGCTCTCTTCCCGCAGGCGGGTGAGCAGGGTGTCGTAGTCGTAGACGGTGGTCTCGGTGAACATCACCGGGTCCGGCTTGAAGCGCACGGTGGTGCCGCTGGAGGCGGCGGGGCCCACCTTCTGCAATTCGCCGTCGGCCACGCCGCGCTTGAAGGACTGGCGGTATTCGTGTCCGCCCCGGCGCACGCTGACCTCCAGCCACTCGGACAGGGCGTTCACCACGCTGGCGCCCACGCCGTGCAGGCCGCCGGCCACCTTGTAGCCGGAGTTGTCGCCGCCGAACTTGCCGCCGGCGTGCAGCACGGTGAACACCACCGTCACCGCGGGGATGCCCAGCTTTGGCTGGATGTCCACGGGGATGCCGCGCCCGTTGTCGCTCACTTCGATGACGTCTCCCTTTTTGATGGTGACCTCGATGTGGTCGCAAAAGCCGGCCAGGGCCTCGTCGATGGAGTTGTCGACGATCTCATACACCAGATGGTGCAGGCCCCGGGGGCCGGTGGAGCCGATGTACATGCCCGGGCGCTTGCGCACCGCTTCCAGCCCTTCCAGCACCTGGATCTGGCTGCCGTCGTAGTCCTCGGCCTGGCCGATGGTCTCTCTGTTCAACTCTTCTGCCATTCTTTCTTCTCCTTATCCGTCTCTTCGTTTCAAAGCGCGCCGCCGCGCTGGTACTGGTCCATGTTTTCGATGCGCTCGCACCGCCGCTGCAACGTGCGGGCGGAGATGGGGCTGATGAACACCGTCTGGACCGGGAAGTCCGTCACCACGAAGCTCTTGGGCAGCTCGCCGGAAACGGTGACCACCGCGCCTTCCTCTTCGGCGCGGCGCAGAAACTGCCGCGTGTTCTTGGCAACGGAACTGGACTCGATGTCAAAGATGCCGATGATGTCTCTGGTGTGGACCACATAGTCCTGCCCGAGATGCAGATACATACTATCCCTCCAAAAGCCGGCCGCCTTCCATCTTCAGCATGACCCCCGCCGCCTTGTGAAAGAGGCTGGAGTCGCAGGCGGTGACGATGGTCTGTTTTTGCCGCACCCGGGTGAGCAGGTATTCCTGCCGGGCAGGGTCCAGCTCGCTGAGCACGTCGTCCAGCAGCATCACCGGGTGCTCGCCGGTGACCTCGGCGGCCAGCGCCGCCTGGGCCAGCTTGACGCTCAGCACCGCGCTGCGCTGCTGGCCCTGGCTGGCGAAGTTCTTGGCGGGGCGGCCGTCCAGTTCCAGCTCCAGATCGTCCCGGTGGGGGCCTGCGGTGCAAAAGCCCGCCCTGCGGTCCGCCAGGCGGCTGGCCTCCAGAGTCCCGGCCAGGCCGCCCGTTTCAAACCCGCAGCGGTAGCAAAGGCCCAGCGCCTCGCTGCCGCTGCTGATCTCTTGGTAATTTTTTTCTGCCAGCGGGGCAAGGCCATTTAGAAAGGCCGCCCGCCGCCGGCGTATCTCCTCGCCCTGCACCGCAAGGTCCGCGTCGAAGGCGTCGCACATCTCGCTCGCGCCGGGGGTGCGCTCCCAGAATTTCAAAAGGCTGTTCTTCTGGGCGACGAGGCGGGAATAGCGCCGCAAAGTGCCGATGTAGCCGGGGTACAGCTGGCACAGCGCCGCGTCGATGAAACGCCGCCGCCCTTCGGGGCTGCCTTTGACCAGCTCCAGATCGCCGGGCTCGAACACCACCGCGGTGAACAGGCCCGCCAGATTGGAAGCCCGGCCCGCGTCCGCCCCGTTCAGCTTGGCGGTGCGCCCCGGGCGGGGGCTCTCTTTTGTGCCCACGGTGATGCGGATGTAGTCTTCGCCCCGGTCCTGGCGGAAGATGGCGCCTTCCATCACGGCGAAGGGCTGGCCCTCCCGGATGAGCTGGGGGTCCTTGGCGCCCCGGAAGCTCTTGGCCCCGGTGAGCAGCCACACCGCTTCCAGAAGGTTGGTCTTGCCCTGGCCGTTGGCCCCGGTGATGACCGTCAGCTCCTCGCCGGGGCGAAGGTCGGCGCTCTGGATGTTGCGGAAGTTGGCCAGGATGAGTTTTTTCAGCCGCATGGCGTCAGCGGCCCTGGCCGATGGCCACGGTGCGGCCCTCCAGGGTGACGGTGTCGCCGGCGCGCAGCTTTTTGCCCCGCATGGTGCACACTTCGCCGTTCACCTGGACAAGGCCGTTCTGGATGAGCAGCTTTGCCTCGCCGCCCGTCTCCACAAGGCCCGCCAGCTTGAGAAGGCTGTCCAGCTTGATGAATTCGGTGTGAATGAGAATTTTTTCCATGTTCGCTCTCTTTTAATCGTTTTTAAAGCGCACCGGCAGCACCAGATAGATGAAATCGCCGCTGCCGTCCGCCGGAAGGATCTTGACGGGGCTCAAAGGCCCGGTCATCTCCATGGCGACCTTGTCGCAGCGGGCGTTGCGCAGCGCGTCCAGCAGGTAGCGGTTATTAAAACCAATTTCCACGGCCTCGCCCTCGATGTCCGCGTCGAACTCGTCCACCACCTTGCCGAGGTTGGTCTGGCAGCGCACGGTGACCTTTTTGTCAAAGAGGATGCGCAGGGGGTTTTTCAGCCGCTCGGTGATGATGAGGCTGGCGCGCTCGATGGTGTCGATGAAGTCCCGCGTTTCCAGGATGACCCTCGTCTTGTAGCCCGAGGGGATGACGTTGGAGTAGTTGAGGAACTCGCCCTCGATGAGGCGGGAGAGGATGACGTAGCTGCCCGCCTCGAACACCACGAAGCGGCGGTTGGCGGAGATGTAAACGTCCTGGTCGTCCTCGCCCAGCAGCTTATTGACCTCGGTGAGGGTCTTGGCGGGGATGATGATGCGGATGTGCTTTTGGGCGGCGGCGGGCCGCTCCACGATGGCAAGGCGGTAGCCGTCCAGCGCCACCACGGTGAGCTTATCCTCCTCGATGGCGAAGAGCTCGCCGGTGTGGGCGGGCTTTTTGTCGTCCTGGCTGACGGCGTAAAGGGTCTTGTCGATCATGTCCCGCAGGGTGCCCGCCTTGAGGCAGAGGGTGCGGTCCGCGCCGGGGTTGGGCAGGTCGGGGTAATCGGCGGCGCTCATGGCCAGGATGTCGAACTCGGCCACACCGCCCTTGATGGTGGCGTTGCCGCCGTCGCCGGTGGTCACGGCCACCTCGCCCACGGGCAGCCGGCGCACCATGTCGCCCAGCAGCTTTGCCGACAGCACGATCTCGCCCGGCTCCCGCACGTTGGCCTCGATGGTGGTGGTGATGGCCATTTCCAGGTCGTAGCCGGTGAGGGTGAGCTGGAAGCCCTCCGCTTTTAAGAGGATGCCCTCCAGCGCCGGGATGGACGAACGGAGGGTCACCGCCCGGCTGACGCCGTCGATGGCGGCGGACAAAAGGGATTTGTCGCAGACGATGTTCATTTGCTGCGCTCCTTTCTTTCAAAACGCGAAAAAGGCGTATTATAACAAACCACTATGCAGCCGTAGTAATAGGGGGTGTGAATTTTGTGAAAAAGTGGGGCAGGCCCTCTGGCGGCGCGGGATGAAGGAATGTGGACAAGTTTTTTTTGCATGTTGGAAAGTTGTTGAATGGGCCAGCGGGCCGAAGTTCTCCACACAGGGAAGTGGAAAACCGCTGTTGAATGTTGAATACTGTGTTGAAAAGGTTGAATTTCACATCCTGTTCAAAATTGGCCGCTGCGGGGGTCAGCTGCGCACGTTTTTGATGATGTCCTCCACCGTTTCTTTCAGGCGGCGGTCGTTTTCCAGGTTCTGCTCCATGGCTTTGAGGGAATAGACGATGGTGGAGTGGTCGCGGCCGCTGAACTCCCGGCCGATGTCCTCCATGCTCATGCCGGTGATCTCCCGCACCACGTAGATGGCGGTCTGCCGGGCGCTGGAGATGTTGGCGGTGCGGCGCATGCCGCGGATCTCGGCGGGGGAGACGTTGTAGGTGCGGGCCACCTCGCTGATGATCTTCTCGATGGTCACGGGCACCGGCTGGGTCTCGTTCAGGATGTCCTTGATGGCGTTCTGGGCCACGCCGATGGCGGGCTGGATGCCCTCCAAAAGGTAATAGGCGTTCAGCTTTTTCACCGCGCCTTCCAGCTGGCGGATGTTGCTTTTTAAGTGGTTGGCGATGAATTCGGCCACGTCGTCGGGCATGTGCAGGTTCAAAAGCTCGGCCTTGCGGCGGATGATGGCCACCCGCGTCTCAAAGTCCGGCGGCTGGATGTCGGCGGTGAGGCCCCACTCGAAGCGGGTGCGCAGCCTTTCTTCCAGGCTCTTGATCTCCTTGGCGGGGCGGTCGCTGGCCAGCACGATCTGCTTGCCCGCGGCGTGCAGGGTGTTGAAGGTGTGGAAAAATTCTTCCTGGGTGCTCTCCTTGCCGGCGATGAACTGGATGTCGTCCACCAGCAGCACGTCCGCCGGGCGGTAGGTCTGGCGGAACTCGTCGGTGCGGCCCGCCTGGATGGAGGTGATAAGCTCGTTGGTGAAGGTCTCGCAGTCCACATAGACGATGTTGAACTCCGGGTGGTTCTTCTTGATCTCGGTGGCGATGGCGGTGAGCAGGTGGGTCTTGCCGAGACCCGACTGCCCATAGATGAACAGCGGGTTATAGGCGCCCGAGGGGTTGGAGGCCACCGCCTGGGCCGCCGCGTAGGCGAACTGGTTGGAGGGGCCTTTGATGAAGTTCTCGAAGGTGAAGTCATAGCGGCCGTCGGGTTCCGGCTCCGGCTCGGCGGGGGCTTCCTGCTTTTCCGCCGCGGGCACCACCAGCTCCACCTCCACCTCGAAGCCCAGCACCGAAGCCAGGGCTTCTTTCAGAAGGGGGGTATAGCGGTCCCGCACGATGGTGCAGATGAAGTCGTTGCGCACCGCCAGCGTCACCTTGCCGCCGGCCTCGAAGCGCACCGCTTCCAGCCCGTCGATGTACAGGTTGTAGGTGGCGTCCACCAGGCGCTCTTTGCAGTATTCTTTTGCCGCGGCTAAAACGTCGTTGAAAGAATCCATAGGTTTTTTCGCTCCAATATTTGCAGATTTTGTATCCAATCAATTATATCATAGAAGGTTATATTTTACAATTATTAATTACTAATATATATATTATTTCTATAATAGGGAAGTATGGCCCGGCGGCGGCGCGCCCATGCGGAAAAGGGGCTTTGTAAGGCAAAAAACCTTTTCAGAAAGTGTTGACAAACCAAAGGCTTTTCCGCTATACTTTTATGTTGCAGGGCCATCCCCAAACGCGGGGAGCGGACAAAACTGAAAAACCCGCCCCCAAAGCGCGGGGAGCTCATAGGAGGAAAATCAAGATGAAAAGAACGTTTCAGCCCAAGAAGCGCCAGCGCAGCGGCGTGCACGGCTTTCTGAAGAGAATGGCTTCCAAGAACGGCCGCAAGGTCATCGCCGCCCGCCGCGCCAAGGGCCGGGCCAAGCTGAGCGCCTGAATAGCGCCTTCCTGAAAGGCAGCACGCGAAGGTCACTTGTTACAGGTGGCCTTCTTTTTCCATATCGAGGAGACCATGAGATACCGCCCCATCACCAAAAACAAGGAGTTCTGCCGGGCCTACGCCCGGGGCAGGGCCTTCGTGCACCCGAAACTGGTGCTCTATGTGAACAAGAACCGCCTGGGCCGCACCCGGGTGGGCCTCACCGCCACCAAAAAGATCGGCGGCGCGGTGCAGCGCAACCGGGCGCGCCGGGTGATGCGGGCCGCCCTTTACCAGACGCTGCCCTACGACGTGGGAAGCTATGACCTGGTGTTCGTGGCCCGGGGCCAGACGGTGCGCTGCAAAAGCGGCGAGGTGGCCGCGGCGGCGGCCCAGCTTTTGAAAAAGGCGGGTCTTGTGCAATGATCGCCCGGCTGCTCATCGCGCCCATCCGCTGGTATAAAAAGTATCTCTCGCCTCACCTTGGCAACAACTGCCGCTTCAGGCCCACCTGCAGCGAGTACGCCATGGAGGCCCTCGCCGTCCACGGGGCGGCGAAGGGCCTTGTTCTGAGCGTCTGGCGCATTCTGCGCTGCAACCCCCTTTGCCGGGGCGGCTATGACCCGGTGCCCGAAAAGGGCCGCTGGGTGAATGAAAAGCGGAACCTCTTCCGCTGACCCAAAACCTGCTTCTTGTGACTTGGACGGTTTGCGCCCGCCCCAAGTCCTTCGAACCAAAAAATAAACAGCCCCGGCGCGCAAACGGGGCGGAATGGAACAACTATGGGATTTTTAGGTTTTCTTGGCACCCCCCTCGGCTACGTGCTGCAATGGATGTATGACCTCTTTGGCAGCTACGGCTGGGCGCTGATCGTCTTCACCATCGCGGTGCGCCTGTGCAGCTTCCCGCTGCAGATCGGCCAGCAGAAGAACACCGCCCGCATGGCGGCCTACAAGCCGATGATCGACGAGATCCAGAAAAAGTACGCCAAAGACCGGGAGAAGCAGAATGAGGAGCTCATGCGCCTGCAGCAGGAGTACGGCTACAACCCCACCGCCGGCTGCCTGCCCATGTTCGTGAACTTCTTTGTGATGTTCGGCGTGATCGAGGCGGTCTATTACCCCCTGCAGCACATCCTGCACATCAGCAGGGACGTGCTGGTGCAGATCGCCGACATCCTGGGCCAGGCCTACAGCTACACCACCAACACCGCCATCATCCAGATGGTGCACAACAACACCCTGCCCAGCGAGGCCGCCGCCCTGCTCACCTCCGAGCAGCTGGCCAGCATCAGGGACTTCAACGTCATGTTCCTGGGCATGGACCTCACCGTGAAGCCGGAGCTTGCCTTCAACGTGCTGCTCGTTTTCCCCATCCTCAGCGTGGTCACCATGGCCCTGAGCAACATCATCATGATGAAGTCCAGCGGCCAGGAGATGCAGGGCAGCATGAAGTGGATGCCCTGGATGATGAGCCTGATGTTCGTCTGGATCGCCTTCACCGTGCCCGTGGCCTTCTCTTTGTACTACACCGTGTCCAACGTGCTGGTGCTCGTCACCAGCATGATCACCCGCAAGATGTACGACCCTGAGAAGATGAAGGCGCAGGTGGCCGCCGAGATCGAAGAAAAGAAGAAGGCCAAGAAGGCCAAAAAGCAGGTCAAGGTCGTGGACGAAAAGACCGGCGAGGAGAAGCTGAAAGAGGTCAGCGAGGCGGAGATGAACCGCCTGCGCATCGAGCGGGCCCGCGCCATCGACGCCGAGCTGTATAAAGACGAGCGCACCACGCCCCTGAATGCAAAGACCGGGGAGGAAGAATCATGCGAGAAGTGATCGTTACCGGCAAAACGGTGGAGGAAGCCACCGAGAAGGCCTGCCTTGAGCTGGGCCTGCCCCGGGAGGAAGTGAGCATCGAGATTCTGGAGATGCCCACCCGCAAGCTGTTCAAGACCACCCCCGCCAAGGTGAAGGCCACCGCCGACGAGGCCGAGGCCCCCGCCGCGGAGGAAAAGCCCGCGCCCGAAGCGCCGAAGGCCGAGGCGAAGAAGGAGGCCCCCAAGGCCCCCGAAAAAAAGCCCGAGGCCCCCAAAGCCGAGCCTGCCCCCGCAAAGGAGGAGGCCCTCGCTGAAAAGGCGGCTCAGGACGCGCCGCTCACCGAGGCCCAGCAGGCGAAGCTGGACGCCGCGGTGGCCTACCTCAAGACGGTGTTCGCCGCCATGGGCGCCGGCGAAGTGGCTGTGACCACCCAAAAGCAGAGCGAGGCCTGCATCATCCGGGTGGAGGGCGACGACGTGGGCATGCTCATCGGCCACCGGGGCGAGACGATGGAGAGCCTGTCCTATCTGGCCAGCCTGGTGGCCAACCGGCTGCCCGGCGAGTACATCAAGCTGGGTCTCGACGTGGCCGGCTACCGCGGCAAGCGGGAGAAGGACCTGGAGGCCCTTGCCCGCCGGATGGGCGCCAAGGTCGTCCGCACCGGCCGCAGCTGGGCGATGGACCCCATGAACCCCTACGAGCGGCGCATCATCCACTCCACCATCAGCGGCATGGAGGGGGTGCGCAGCGAGTCCAGGGGCGAAGGGGCGGACCGCCGCGTGGTCATCTACCCCACCGACCCTCAGGCCGCCGCCTTTGAGCGGGAGCGCCGGGGCGAGCGGGGCGGCCGAGGAAGCCGCGGCGGCCGCGGCGGCAAGGGCCGGGGCGACCGGCCCCGCAAGGGCGGCGAGCGCCGCTCCAGCGTGCCCGCCCGCGAGTTTGCCGACACCCCCCGTGAGGAAGGCGCCGAACCCATGGCCCCGAAGCGCACCCAGCTCATCGACGACGCCGAGGGCTTCGCCCTCTACGGCAAGATCGAACTGTAAAAAACAGGAAACAGCCGCCCGGTCTGAAAAGGCCGGGCGGCTGTTGCGATTTTGAAACCTGCCCCGGCGCGAGGGCAGGCGTGGAAAAGCCCGCGCCGCCCCCTTGCCCCCTCGGCGGCGCTGTGCTAAAATAAATCGGATATACCCAAAAATGCGGCTTTGCAGAAGGAGGCGTTTTTCATGGCCGAGACCATCGTGGCGCTGGCCACTCCCCCGGGGGAGGGCGGCATCGCCGTGGTGCGCCTGTCCGGCGAGGCGGCGCTGGCGGTGGCGGCAAAGGTGTTTTTTCCACACAACGCTGCCAAAAAAGTGGAAAACGCGAAGGGCTACACCGCCCTCTACGGCAATTTTGTGGCGAACGGGAAGCCTCTGGACGACGGGGTGGCCCTGTTCTTCCGCGCGCCCCACAGCTACACCGGCGAGGACGTGGCCGAACTGAGCTGCCACGGCGGGCCGGTGGTGGCCCAGAGCCTCATCGACGCCTGCATCGCGGCGGGGGCCCGCCCCGCGGGGCCGGGGGAGTACACCCGGCGCGCCTTTGTGAACGGGCGCATCGGCCTGACCCAGGCGGAGGCGGTGATGAGCCTCATCGGCGCGGCGGGGCGGCAGGGCGCGGCCCTGGCCCGCACGGCGCTGAACGGCGCGCTGGCAAAGCGCATCGAAGGTTTTAAACAGCAGCTGGTGGCCCTGGCGGGGCACATCGCCGCCTGGGTGGATTTCCCCGAGGAGGACGTGCCCGCCCTGGAGCCGGAGGCCCTTTCCGCCACTTTGAGCGAGGTGAGGGCCGGCCTTACCGGCCTGATCGAAAATTTCGGCGCGGGGGCCGTTCTGCGCGAGGGCGTGGACGCGGCCATCGTGGGCAGCCCCAACGTGGGCAAAAGCACCCTTCTGAACCTGCTGGCGGGCTTCGACCGGGCCATCGTCACCCCCATCGCCGGCACCACCCGGGATGTGGTGGAGCAGGCGGTGATGCTGGGCGGCGTGCGGGTCACATTGCGGGACACCGCCGGCCTGCGCCGCACCGGCGACGTGGTGGAGGCGGAGGGCATCCGCCGCAGCCGCCGCGCCATGGAGGAGGCGGGCCTCATCCTGGCCGTGTTCGACGGCTCGGCCCCCCTCACCGAGGAGGACAAGCAGCTGGCGGCGGCGTGCGCCGGGCGGCCCGCCATCGCCATCGTGAACAAGAGCGATTTGCCCCAGAAGCTTGACCCGGCGGCCCTCGCCCCCCGCTTTTCCGAGGTGGTCACCCTGGCCGCGGGCCGGGGGGAGGGCGCGGAAACCTTGGGCGAAGCGGTGCGCCGGGTGCTGGGGGTGGCGAACCTCGACCCTTCCGCCCCCTGCCTTGTGAGCCGGCGGCAGTACGCCGCCGCCTGCGAGGGCCGCGCCGCGCTGGAAGAGGCGGAACGGGCCCTTGCGGGCGGGTTTGGGCTGGACGCGGTGAGCGTCTGCGTGGATGACGCCCTCTCGGCTCTCTGCCGCCTCACCGGCGAGGACGCCTCCGAAGCGGTGGTGGAGGAAGTGTTCTCCACCTTCTGCGTCGGAAAATAGTTTTACCGGCACACGTTCACACTGCGGCGATGAGCAAAGCCCGCTTGCAGGTTCCTTTCGCGGCGGGCGCGGGCAGTTTTGCCGGCACACGTTCATACCGCGGCGATGAGCAAAGCCCGCTTGCAGATTTTTTTGCGGCGGTATGAACTACCTTTTCGAAAGGGGGGGCGCGGATGGCTTCCAACACAAAAGGCCTCGTTTATCTGGGCGAGTTTGATGTGATCGTGGTGGGCGCGGGCCATGCGGGCATCGAGGCGGCGGCCGCCTCCGCCCGGCTGGGGGCCCGCACCGGCCTGTTCACCCTGGGGCTGGACGGCATTGGCAACATGCCCTGCAACCCCAGCATCGGCGGCACCGCCAAGGGGCATCTTGTCCGCGAAATCGACGCGCTGGGCGGCGTGATGGCCCTGGCCGCCGACGCCACCACCCTGCAGAGCCGCATGCTCAACCGGGGCAAAGGCCCGGCGGTGCACTCTTTGCGGGCGCAGATCGACCGCCAGGCCTACCACCGGTTCACAAAGGAATATCTGGAGCATATCCCCGGCCTTTGCATCAGGCAGGCCGAGGTGGTGGACCTGCTTCTCGAAAACGGCCGGGTGAAGGGGGTCTGCACCCGCCTTCACGGCTTCTACGGCGCGAAGGCGGTGGTGCTGTGCACCGGCACCAACCTGGCCGGCAAAATTTTTGTGGGCGACGCGTCGGTGGCCAGCGGCCCCGACGGCCAGCACGCCGCTGCCCTTCTGGCCGAAAGCCTGCGGGCGGCGGGCCTGCCCATGCGCCGCTTCAAAACCGGCACCCCCGCCCGGGTGCACCGGCGCAGCATCGACTTTTCGATGCTGGAACGCCAGCCGGGGGAGGAGCCGCCGGAGCCCTTCAGCTTCCTCACCCCGCCCGGGGGCGTGAAGAATCAGGTGGACTGCTTCATTGCCTGGACCAACCCTGCCACCCACGAGGTCATCCGGCAAAACCTCCACCGCTCGCCCCTCTACGGCGGGGTCATCGAGGGCGTCGGCCCCCGCTACTGCCCCAGCATCGAAGACAAGGTGGTGCGCTTCGCCGACAAGGAGCGGCATCAAATTTTCGTGGAGCCCTGCGGGCCGGACACCGAGGAGATGTACCTCCAGGGCATGAGCAGCAGCCTGCCCGAGGATGTGCAGATCGCCATGTACCGCACCATCCGGGGCTTTGAACACATCGAGATCATGCGCCCGGCCTACGCCATCGAATACGACTGCATCGACCCCCAGGCCCTGCGCCACACCCTGGAAAGCCGGGCGGTGGCGGGCCTTTATGGCGCGGGGCAGTTTTGCGGCACCAGCGGCTATGAAGAAGCCGCGGCGCAAGGCCTGCTGGCGGGCGCCAACGCTGCCTTGGCGGTGCTGGGCCGCCCGGGCCTCACCCTGCCCCGCTACACTTCCTATCTCGGCACGCTGGTGGACGACCTGGTCACCAAGGGCGTGATGGACCCCTACCGCATGATGACCAGCCGCAGCGAGTACCGCCTGACCCTGCGGCAGGACAACGCCGACGAGCGCCTCACCCCCATCGGCCGCAAATTCGGCCTGGTGGACGACGGGCGCTGGGCCGCCTTTGAAAAAGCCATGGAGATAAAGGCCGCCGAGGAAAAGCGGCTGGCTTCCACCACCGTTCGGGCCGCCGATTTGAACGCCGTCACCGCAAAAGAGGGCCTGCCCCCGGTGGAAAAGGGGGGCACGGCGGCCCAGCTGCTGCGCCGCCCGGAGCTGGCCTACAGGCACATCGCGGCGGTCATCGGCCCCGGCGAAGGGGTGGACGGCCGCATGGCGGGCCGTATCGCCACCGAGATAAAATACGAGGGCTATATTGCCCGGCAGCAGCGGGCCATCCGGGAGGCAAAGCGGTTGGAGAGCCAGCCCATCCCGGCAGATTTCGACTATGCGCCGCTGGAAGGGCTGCGGCTGGAGGCGCGGGAGAAGCTGCAAAAGCTGCGCCCGGCGGACATCGCCGCCGCGGGCCGCATCCCCGGCGTTTCGCCCGCGGACATCGCGGTGCTTTCGGTGGCCGTGGCCGCCGCCAGTGCCAAAGCGAAAAGGGAAGGGGAGACCGAAGGATGATCGACAAACAGCGCCTTGCGGCCAAGTGCGCCGCCGAGGGTGTGAGCCTCACCGGCGAAATGCTGGACAAGCTGGACAAATACGCCCGGTGCCTCGTAGAGTACAACCAGAAAGTGAACCTCACCGCCATCACCGACCCGGTGGGCATCGAGGACAAGCACTTTGTGGACAGCCTGATCTTCGCCGCCCGCCCCGAGGTGGAGGGCAGGCTGGTGGATGTGGGCACCGGCGCGGGCTTCCCCGGCGTGGTGGCCAAAATCTACAAGCCGGAGCTGGAGCTCACCCTGATGGAGCCCACCGGC
Organism: Candidatus Allofournierella excrementigallinarum; assembly: GCF_944388085.1. NCBI lineage: Bacteria > Bacillati > Bacillota > Clostridia > Eubacteriales > Oscillospiraceae > Allofournierella > Candidatus Allofournierella excrementigallinarum. The sequence goes on from NZ_CALXHK010000028.1 coordinate 27,653, forward strand.
AAGCGGGTGGATTTTCTGCGCTGGGCCTGCGGCGAACTGGGCCTTTCCGGCGTGGAGTTCGCCAAGGAGCGGGCGGAGGAAGCGGCCCGCAAGCAGTGGCGGGAGGCCTTCGACGTGGCCTGCGCCCGGGCGGTGGCCGCCCTGCCGGCGCTCAGCGAATACTGCCTGCCCCTGGTGAAGGTGGGGGGCGTGTTCATCGCCCTCAAGGGCGCTTCCGGCGAGGAAGAACTGGCCGCCGCAAAAAACGCCATCGCAAAGCTGGGCGGCGCCTGGAGGGAAACGGCCCGGCTGCGCCTGCCCGGCGGCGACGAGCGGTGCCTGATTTTGTGCGAAAAGATTTCGCACACTTCGACCGTTTACCCCAGGGGCGGCGGAAAAATCGCAAAAGCCCCCTTGAAGTGACGGGCCAAAGCGCGGATGCCGTCGCTTGGTGTAAATGGAAAATACTGGAAAATATCGGATGTTTGTGGTATACTTTCCTTGCAGGGGAAGGGGGCAGGAAAACCCGCCTTGCCCTTCCGGAAACGGAAAGAAGCCGCGGGCGTCCGATTTTTTTCAAAAAGGAGGGACAGGCCCCGCCGGCGGGAAGGAGAAATGACCCATGCTGACCCCAAAACCAAAGGTGCAGGGAAAGGTGCTGCTGCTGCCGGTGGACAAGATCGTCCCCTCGGCCCACCAGGCCCGCACCCATTTTGACGAGCAGGAAATTGCCCGCCTTGCCTTAAGCATCGCCCAAAACGGCCTTTTGCAGCCGGTGAGCGTGCGCCCCGGCAAAACAAAGGGCGAATACGAGCTGGTGGCGGGGGAGCGGCGGCTGCGGGCCTGCAAGCTGGCGGGCCTTTCCGAAATACCGGCTATCCTGACCCAGCGGGATGAGAGCCAGTCGGCGGCGCTGGGCCTTTTGGAGAATATCCAGCGCCAGGGCCTGGACCCCTTCGAGCAGGCCCGGGGCATCCGGGAGGTCATCGCCCTCTGGGGCTGCACCCAGGAGGAGGCGGCCAAACGCCTGGGGCTGGCCCAGCCCACCCTGAACAACAAGCTGCGCCTGCTGGCGCTGAACGAAGAACAGCAGGCCTACTGCATCGCCAACGGCCTCACCGAGCGGCATGCCCGGGCGGTGCTCCGCCTGCCGGAGAGCGAACAGCGCAGCCGGGCGCTGGCCCAGTTTGTGAAAAAGCGGATGAACGCCCGCCAGGCGGACGAGTATGTGGAGCAGTGCCTCCAGCAGAAAAAGCCGCCCCGCCGCCGCCCGGTGCCCATGGTGCGGGACGTGCGCATCTTTGTGAACACCATCAACAAGGCAGTGCGCCTGATGGTGGACGCGGGCGTGCCCGCCCGCACCACCAAGCGGGAAGGGGAGGGCTTTGTGGAATACACGGTACATATCCCCACCGGGCCCGCCAAAAAGCCTGCCGCCTCCGGCGCGGGCCGCCCGGCGTAAAAAAGCCGGCAGGCCGGGCGGCTTCCTGCCCGCCTCGCGGGTCTGACGCCTGATGCCAGCCGAACGGGCTGCAGCTCAAACGGGCCAGACTCTGTTTTTTGCGTGCGCCCGCGAGCGGCTGCCCTCATCTTGCCCTTAACATCCCGGAGCCCTTGTCCGCACACCGCGGCGGGGGCTTCGGTTTTTTTGGCGCAGCCCATTGTTCCACGTGGAACATTTTCCGGCGGCCTCCCCGCATTGTTCCACGTGGAACAATGCAAATGCCCCGCGCAAAACTGCCCGGCCCCCGCATCTCCGCGCCGCCCGGACGAAGGGAAGGGCAGCTTTGCGAAAAGTGCTTCGCCCGGCCCATCCCCACCGCACGCGGCGTCCCGGACACTTTTCAGGACAAAGAAAAGTGTCCGTTCCGATGCGCACTACGTGGGGAGGGCCGGGCTACGCTTCAGCCGGGTGGTGTTTCCCTGGTCTGAATTAAAAGGCCAGCAAGGCAGGGCGGTGCTCTGGCCGGTTTCTCCCCGCCCGCCGCACGATGAAAGCCGAGCCAGACGTGGCACTGCCGCCGCGTAGTGCGCCTCGGAGCGAACACGCTGCACGGTGTGAGTGCAGCGTGTCCGAAACGCCGCGTGCGGCGGCGGACAGGGACGCGGCCATTTCGCGCAAAACCGCCCGGCCTCGCGCCGCCCGGGCAAAGGGAAGGGCAGCTTTGCGAAAACGCTCCACCCGGCCCGTCCCCACCGCACGCGGCGTTGCCGTTTCTTTTGCGTCCGCCTGGGGACACGCACCCTCGCACGCGGCATCTCGGACACTTTTCACGACGAAGAAAAGTGTCCGTTCTGATGCGCACTAAGGGTGGTGTCCCCGTTCTGCCGGGCCGGGGGCGGAAGGTCGGCAAGGCAGGGCGGCGCTTCGGCCTGTTCCTCCCGGCCCCGCCGTACGATGCCAGCCGAGCCAGACGCGGCACTGCCGCCGCGTAGTGCGCCTCGGAGCGAATACGCTGCACGGTGCGAGTGCAGCGTGTCCGAAACGCCGCGTGCGGCGGCGGACAGGGACGCGGCCATTTCGCGCAAAACCGCCCGGCCCCGCGCCGCCCGGACAAAAGCAAAGGCCAGCATTGTGTAAAATGCTTCGCCCGGCCCCACCTCCCGCGGCGTTGCCGTTTCTTTTGCATCCGCCCGGGGACACGCACCCTCGCACGCGGCATCTCGGACACTTTTCACGACGAAGAAAAGTGTCCGTTCTGATGCGCACTAAGGGTGGTGTCCCCGTTCTGCCGGGCCGGGGGCGGAAGGTCGGCAAGGCAGGGCGGCGCTTCGGCCTGTTCCTCCCGGCCCCGCCGTACGATGCCAGCCGAGCCAGACGCGGCACTGCCGCCGCGTAGTGCGCCTCGGAGCGGACACGCTGCACGGTGCGAGTGCAGCGTGTCCGAAACGCCGCGTGCGGCGGCGGACAGGGACGCGGCCATTTTGCGCAAAACTGCCCGCACCCCCGCGCCGCCCGGACAAAGGGAAGGGCGGCTTTGCGAAAACGCTTCGCCCGGCCCATCCCCACCGCACGCGGCGTTGCCGTTTCTTTTGCGTCCGCCCGGGGGCACGCACCCTCGCACGCGGCATCTCGGACACTTTTCACGACGAAGAAAAGTGTCCGTTCTGATGCGCACTAAGGGTG
>NZ_CALXHK010000029.1:0-30653 GCF_944388085.1 Candidatus Allofournierella excrementigallinarum
GGCGGCGGAAAACATCCCCCTGCGGCGGCCCGCCCTGCGCCGGGCGCTGGCGGTGTGCCTGGCGGCGCTGGTGGTCTGCGCCAGCACCGGCACCACCCTTCGGTTCGTCAGCGCCCGCCCCCACGACCGCCCGGGCCTTGTGGAAGTGGCCGGCTGGCTGGAAGAGCAGGGCTACACCAGGGGCTGGGCCACCTTCTGGCAGGCCAACGTGATCACCGAGCTCACCGACGGGGCCATCGAGATGTGGCAGACGGAAGACCTTGCCTCCCTCCAGATGCGCCCCTGGCTGCAAAAGACCAGCCACGCCGCGCCCCCCGAGGGCCGGGTGTTCGTGCTGGCGGCCCCCGGCGAGATAAACCAGTCCCTGCCCTGGGCGGGGCAGGCCCAAGTGGTCTGGTCCGACAAGATGGGCTGGGTGGTCTTTGAGCTGGAGCAGTGACAAAAAGCGTCCCCGCGCCGCGGCGCGGGGACGCTTTTTGCATGCTCACAGAAATTCGGGGAAAACGTCGCTCTCCAGCCCCCGCACGGCGGCCAGGGGCAGCCGCTGCCCGCCCTCGAAAAGCAGCAGGCCGGCGGCCTCGTCCACCCGGCGCAACCGCCCGCAAAAGACGCGCAGCGCGCCGCCCTCCTTCTTGGCGTCCGGCTCGAACCAGGCCACCGTCACCTGGGGGCGCTGAGGCAGGCGCTCCACCAGCAGCCGCAGCTTCTCGTCCAGCGCCGCCGCCGCGTCCTCCGCCAGCTCCACCGCCGGCTCGGTGAGGCGCGCCGCCTCCCGGATGGCCGCCTCGTAGCCGGCCAGCGCCGCAAAGGGGGAAAACTGGGCCGCCCGCTCAAGGCCGGTGAGGGGCTTTGCCCGGGGCATGGCGGGGCGGGGCAGGTCCAGCATGTCGTCGTAACGGCCCATTTTCCTCTCCCCTTTCAGGCCTTGTGGCCGCCGATCAGGCCGCCCCGCAGCCTGCCGGTGGCCCCCTCCTCCAGGTCCATGCCCCTGAGGATGGCGTTCTTTCCGTATTTTTTCTTGATGCCCAGCATCGCCGCCTGCATCTTCTTCTCTCTGGCCCGGCGGGCGGCGGCCTGCTGCTCTTTGGCGGCCTCGGCCCCCCAGTCGTGGAAGAGGTCCAGCTGGCGGCACACCGGGGCCGCCTCCGCCTCTTCTTCCGTCAGCACCCGGGCGGCGGTGAGGGTGAGCCGCCGCACCAGCAGCGCCGGGTCGGCGGCCTTTTCCATCAGCGCCTGGGCCGCCGCCACCAGCTCCCGGGCGGAGGAGGTGGGCGTTTCCAGCCGGGCGGCGGCGTGGGCGGGCTTGGGCACGCTGCGCCCGTAGCGGTCGGTCACCACCGGCCCCCGGTAGGCCGCCCGCCGCGCCGGGTCGGCGAGGTTTTCGATGTCGTAGCCCACCTCCAGCGCCAGCCGGTCGGTCACAAGGCCCTGGCTCACCAGATCCAGCGCCAGGGCGTCCGCCATCTCCCGCACCGCCAGCGCCGCCTTTTCAAAGGGGTAGGGGCATTGCAGCACCTGCCCGCTGCCCATGCTGTGGTCGGCGGGCTCGTAGGCCTTGATGTCCGCCATGGTGCAGCTCTCAAGGCCCCAGGCGTGGTCGATGAGCAGCTCGGCGTTCACCCCGAACAGCCGGAACAGCTTCTCCTGCCCCGCGTCCGAGAGGGACAAGCGCGCCACATCGCCCATGGTGGCCGCGCCGTTTTCCTCCAGCCGCCGGGCGATGCCCCGGCCCACCCGCCAGAAGTCGGTGAGGGGGCGGTGATCCCAGTATTTCTGCCGGTAGCTGCGCTCGTTTAGCCGGGCCACCCGCACGCCGTTTTCGTCCGGCGGGCAGTGCTTGGCCTCGATGTCCATGGCCACCTTGGCAAGGTAGAGATTCGGCCCGATGCCCGCTGTGGCGGTGATGCCGGTGGCCTCCAGCACCTGCCGCACCGCCTCGCGGGCAAAGGCCTCGGCGGTCACGCCGGCGCTTTTCAGATAATCGGTGGCGTCGATGAACACCTCGTCGATGGAATAGACGTGGATGTCCGCCGGGGCGGCAAAGCGCAGGTACACCTGATACACCCTGGCGCTCACCTCGATGTAGTGGGCCATCCGGGGCGGGGCAACCAGGATGTCCATCTCCAGCGCCGGGCCGGCGGCAAGGGCCGTCTCATCCCAGCTTTTGCCGGAAAACACGCCCCCCGGCGCTTTGGCCCGCCGGCGGCGGTTGGCTTTTTCCACCGCCTGCCGCGCCTCGAACAGCCGCGCCCGGCCGGGCACGCCGTAGGCTTTCAGCGCCGGCGACACCGCCAGGCAGATGGTCTTGTCGGTGCGGCTTGGGTCCGCCACCACCAGATGGGTGGTCATGGGGTCCAGGCCCCGTTCCACGCACTCCACCGAGGCGTAGAAGGATTTCAGGTCGATGGCAAGATAGGTGCGCCCGCTCAAAAAAGCCCGCCCCCTTTCCCCTCTATTTTACAGGGTTTTGGAGGCGGGCGCAAATCCATTTGTTTACAGGTCCGCCTGCCGGGCGCCCGCCGCCGCGCCCGGCAGGAAAATTCTCTCTTTTCAGCCGCCTGCGGCGGTGAACGCCGCCTCGATGGAGCGGCGGCACGCCAGCCAGAAGACCAGGCCCACCGCATCCGCAAGCAGCCAGCCGATGGGCACCGACCACCAGATGCCCGCCACCCCGAAAAGGGGCAGGGCGGACAGGCCGTAGGCCAGCGCCACCCGGGTGCCCAGGGAGATGACCGTGAGCACCATGCTCATGGAGGGGATGCCCACCGCCCGGTAGAGGCCGTAGAACAAAAACAGGCAGCCGATGGCGGGGTAAAAGGCCCCCTCGATGCGCAGGTACTGCACGCCGATGTCCAGGATCTCCGTCTCCGAAGCCTCCACAAAAATGCCCATCAGCGGCCGGGCGAAGAGGAACACCGCGGCGCTCACCGCGGCGGAAAAGCCCGCCGCGCAGCCCACCGCCGCGGCCATGCCCCGGCGGATGCGGCCGGGCTTGCCCGCGCCGTAGTTCTGGGCCACGAAGGTGGAAAAGGCGTTGCCGAAATCCTGCACCGGCAGGTAGGCGAAGGCGTCGATCTTGACCCCCGCGGCAAAGGCGGCCATCACCGCCGGGCCGAAGGAGTTCACCCGCCCCTGCACCATCAGGATGCCGAAGTTCATCACCGACTGCTGGGCGCAGGTGAGCAGCGAGAACCGGGCGATGCGGGCCAGGTTCTCCCGCCCCAGCCGCCACTGCCGCCGCCCGGGCAGCAGCTGGGGCCAGCGCAGGGCGGCGTAGGCCGCCATGGCGATCCCGGAGAGGTACTGGGCGATGACCGTGGCCGCCGCCGCGCCCTCCACCCCGAAACCGAGACCCACCACGAACCACAGGTCCAGCGCGACGTTCACCGCCGCCGAAAGGCCCAGGAACACCAGCGGGGCCGCCGAGTCCCCCACCGCCCGCACAAGGCAGGCGAAAAAGTTGTAGAGGAAGGTGGCGGGGATGCCCAGAAAGATGACCCACAGGTAGGCCCGCATCAGGGCGTAGTTTTCGCCCGGCACCTGCAGGAAGCGCAGGATGCCGTCCAGAAAAGCGAAGGAAAAGGCGGTGAGCGCCGCCGTGATGAGGGCGATGAGGCAGAAGGAGGAGGACACGCTGCGGCGCACCTTCTCCAGATCCTGCCGGCCCCACTCCACCGAGAACACCGCCCCGCTGCCCAAAGCGAGCCCCAGCAGGATGGAGGTGAGGAAGGTCATCAGGGCGTAGGCCGAGCCCACCGCCCCCAGGGCCTCCGCACCAAGAAAGCGCCCCACGATGAGGGTGTCCGCCACGTTATAAAGCTGCTGCAGCATGTCCCCCGCGATGAGGGGCAGGCTGAACAGGAGCATGGTTTTTGCCACAGGGTCCGCCGTCAGGTCCCGGCGCATGGGCTTCGCCTCCCGCAATTGTCAGGTCGGGCCCGCCCCCGGGCGGGCCGCCTTTCTATCATATACCCCGGCGGCAAAAAGCACAAGCGGGCAAAACAGACCGGCGGCGAAGCTTTCGCAAAAGCTTCGCCGCCGTCATGGTTTTTTCAAAGGCCCCCGCAGCCGCCGCAGCCGGCGCATCCCGCGCCGTCGGCGGGCCGGCCGAACACCTGCTCGTAGAGCCGGCGGGCGGTGGGGGTGGCGGCGAGGCCGCCCTCGGCGGTCTCCTTGAGGGCGGGAGACATGGCGTCCCCCACCTTCTTCATGGCAACGATGACCTCGTCGGCGGGGATGGCGCTTTCGATGCCTGCCAGCGCCAGTTCGGCGGCCACGAAGGCCCCCGCCACGCCGGAGGCGTTGCGCTTGATGCAGGGGATCTCCACAAGGCCTGCCACCGGGTCGCACACGAGGCCCAGGATGTTCTTCAAAGCGATGGCCACCGCGCCGGCGGCCTGCCGGGGGCTGCCCCCCGCCAGTTCCACGATGGCGGCGGCGGCCATGGCCGCCGCGCTGCCGCACTCGGCCTGGCAGCCGCCCTGGGCCCCGGCCACGCTGGCGTTGGCGGTGATGACCATGCCCACCGCGCTGGCGGTGAACAGCGCCATCACGCAGTCGCGCTCGGTGCAGCCCCGCTCCTGCTGCATGGTCAGCACCGCCGCGGGCAGGATGCCGCAGCTGCCGGCGGTGGGGGCCGCCACCACCCGGCCCATGGCCGCGTTCAGCTCGCTCACCGCCAGCGCCCGGTAGAGCGCGCCGCCCAGCACGCCGCCGGTGAGGCTTTTGCCGCCCTCCACCGCCCGGCGCATCTTGAAGGCGTCGCCGCCGGAAAGGCCGCTGGCCGAGCGCAGGTCCTCCGCACAGCCCGGCTGGATGCAGGCGGCCATCACGGCGTAGGTGCCCTGCATCTGGGCGAACACCTCGGCCTCGGTCTTTTCCAGCTGCCGCGCCTGCTGGCGCAGCACCAGCGCCGAGATGGCTTCGCCCGCTTTTTCGGCGGCGGCCGCGAGGCCGGCGATGGAATCGTATCTCAGTTCTTCGGTCATGTCCGGTTTCCCCCTCCGATGGGCTGCAGCATGGTGGAGGAGAGGATGTTGGGCAGAGCCTCCACCTCCCGGTTCAGCGCCCCGCCGAAGCTGCCGTCCATTTCAATGGTCATCACGGCCTCGCCCCCCTTTTCCTGGCGGGCCAGCCGGAAATTGCAGATGTTCACCCCGTGGGCCGCCAGCACGTCGGTGACGGCGGCGATGGTGCCCGGGGCGTCCCGGTGGAGCACGATGAGGGAGGTGTACTGGCCGGTGAGCTGCACTTCCATGCCGTTCACCGCGGTGATGAGGATGTTGCCGCCCCCCACGCTGGCCCCCTGCACCGTCACCGACCGGCCGGTTTCGTCCCACAACAGGATGCGGGCGGTGTTGGGGTGAGCGCCGTCCAGCTCCACCGTCTCGATAAAGACGGCAAGGCCCGCCTGCGCGGCCAGCTCCGGGGCGCGGCGGATGCGCTCGTCGTCCGGGGCCATGCCCATGATGCCGGCGATGACGGCCTTGTCGGTGCCGTGGCCCTTGTAGGTCTTGGCAAAGCTGCCGTGCAGCTGGATGACCGCCCGCACCGGCTCGGCGGCCAGCACCGCCCGGGCGACGCCCCCGATGCGGGCCGCACCGGCGGTGTGGCTGCTGGAAGGCCCGATCATCACCGGGCCGAGGATGTCGAATACGTTCATAAAACCGCTCCCCTGAAAGGCCGCCCGCGGGCGGCCGGTTGTCGCTCCTTTACATTATAGGAAAAGGCGCCGCCCCCGTCAAACCCCCGGGAAGGTGCGGGGCCATATTGCGCCCGCCTTTTTTCTCTGGTATCATAAAAACAAAGACCTGCATCCGCAGCCCGCGGCGCACCCCGGGCCGCGGGGAAAGAGAGGAAACCATGAGCGAATCCTGCAAAGAAGTCGTTCTCACCGAAGAGGATCGCCGCATCCTGGACTCTTATGCCACCCTGGTGGAAGGGCTGGCGGATTATCTCGGCCCCAGCTATGAGCTCGTGCTGCACAGCCTGGAGCACATGGACCGCTCGGTCATCCGCATCATCAACGGCCATCACCCCGGCCGCCCGGCGGGCGCGCCCCTCCCCGACCTGGCCCTGGCCATGCTCCCCCGCATCGAAGAGGAGAACCGGGACGGCTACATCTCATACTTCTGCCGCAACAAAAAGGGCGAACCGCTGAAAGCCGCCACCATCACCATCCGGGGCGCCGGGGGGCGGGCGATCGGCCTTTTGTGCATCAACTTCTATCTGAACACCCCTTTGTCGGAACTGCTGTCCACTCTCTCCCCCGAGCCGGACCCCGGCCCCGAGGCGGGCGTGAGCGAGACCTTTGCCGAGAACACGCAGGAACTGGTGCGCCAGGCAGTGCTCAAGGCCCAGGAGCAGGTGCGCGCGGACGCCAGCGTCACCGCCTCCAACCGCAACCGGGAGATCGTTGCCCGGCTGCGGAAGGGGCACATCTTCCAGATCAAGGACGCGGTGCAGATCGTGGCCCGCGAGCTGAGCCTTTCGCCCAACACGGTGTACATGCATCTGCGCCGCATGCGGGAGAACGCCCACCCCTGACCGGACGCCCCGCACAAAAACATCCACCCGGGCAGCTCTCCGGGCCATGGCGGCCAGAAGGGCCGTTCTTTCGCTGTTTGACCGCCCTTGCGCCCCGGTAAAGGGATTTATCGGTATTGGACAAAAAATAAAATATATTTTATTTATTTTCCTTATTGAATGTAAAATACTTTGTTGATATAATAAAAGCAACGGATATTTCAATAAAATCCATTGCGTTAAAAAGAAAAACTTATGGAAATTGTACAAACAGATTCTGCTCCCGCAGCTGCCCAAGAGCGTGCTGGTGGAAGTGGAGGCCATCGCCGAGACCGGCTGACAGAAGGAGGATGCAGCTATGGACGTAAAATCCAAAATGAACGATCGTTTTCGTGACCTGCAGGGCGGCCTGTTCCTGGAAGTGACCAAAGCGGACGTGGGCGAGGGCGCCGGCAACTTCATGAAGGCCGGCGGCGACATCATGGCCTGGGCGGACCCCTTTTTCCCCGACCCCTCCATCCCGGAGTCGGTGAAAAAGGCGATGGTGGAAGCCATCGAGGGCGGTTTCCCCGCCCACTACAGCATGCCCATCGGCCTGTATGAGCTGCGCGAGGCCCTGGCGGAGCACATCACCGAGCGCACCGGCATCCCCATCGACCCCAGCCGCAACGTCATCGTGACCCCCGGGTCGGACAGCGGCCTGCTTTTCGCCATGATGCCCTTCATCGAGGAGGGCGACGAGATCATGGTGCCCGACCCCAGCTATCCCAGCAACTTCCTCAACGGCAAGCTGCTGGGCGGCGTGACGGTGCCGGTGCCCCTGTATGAGGAGGACAACTACCAGATCCGCATCGAGGAGTTTGAGAAGCGGCTGACCCCCCGCACCAAGATGGTGCTGATGAGCCACCCCAACAACCCCACCACCACCGTGTTCCGGCGGGAAGGGCTGGAGGCGCTGAGCAAATTCATCATCGAGAACGACCTGATCCTGGTGTGCGACCAGGCCTTTGAGGACCACATCTACGACGGCATCGAGTTCGTGGCCCCCTGCACCCTGCCCGGCATGTGGGAGCGCACCCTCACCGTCTGCTCCATCTCCAAGGGCATCGGCCTGTCCGGCCTGCGCATCGGCTACATCTACACCAACGACCGCATCATGGACGTGCTCTACGGCGGCGCGGTGAACGTGCTGGGCGCGGCCAGCACCGCCTCCTCCATCGGCGCCATCGCCGCCATCAAGGACAAGGAGCACCTGAAGAGCAACTACGAGCGGCTGGAGCGCCGCCGCCGTCTGGCCTACGAGGTGCTGTCCACCACGCCGGGGGTGAAGATGAAGATGAGCGAGAGCGGCATCCTCTCCTGGCTGGACATCAGCGCCCTGGGCACCTGCGCCGAGGTGAGCGACTATCTGATGGAGCACGCCCGCATCATGGTCAACCAGGGCACCCCCTACGGCAGCCAGGGCGAAGGCCACATCCGCATCGTCACCGCCTGCTTTGCGAAGGACGAGGATGCGGTGGAGCGCTTCGAGCGCATCAAAGCGGCATTGACTCAGATGGCGAAGGAGAAGGGCGTCATCTGAGAAAAGCAGACGCACACCCCAAAAATCCGTTGAGAGGTATCGTGTGAAAGGAGTGTTTTTTCATGGCAGAAGAAAAAAAGGAGCGCCTGGAATTCAGGGGCGGCATGTTCATGTCCCTCATCCCGGTGGCCATCTTCTTCGTGTTCTGCATCTTCCTGTTCGTGATCTGCAAAGCGTTCAATATGGAAAGCCTTGCCATGGGCGGCTTTGTGGCGCTGCTCATCGGCGGCGCGTTCTGCAAGAGCTACACCAAGTTCTGGGACGCCGCCATTAAGGGCATCTCGTCCATTTCGTCCGTGTCGGTCATCGTCATCTTCTTCGTCATCGGCATGTTCTCCGCCCTGATGAAGGAGAGCGGGCTGTCCGGCGGCTTCGTCTGGCTGGCCAATGCGGTGGGCATCCAGGGCGGGCTGTTCGTGGCCTTCGTGTTCTTTGCCACCTGCGTCATCTCCACCGCCACCGGCTCCTCCATCGGCACCATGTTCACCGCCTTCCCCATCTTCTACCCGGCGGGCCTGGTGCTGGGCGGCAGCCCCATGTTCCTGGCGGGCGCCATCGTCTCCGGCGCGGTGTTCGGCGACAACCTGGCCCCCATCTCCGACACCACCATCGCCTCCGCCTCCACCCAGCAATACCGCGACGGCCATCCCGCCGACGTGGGCGGCTGCGTGAAGAGCCGCGTGAAGTACTCCGCAGTGGGCGGCGTCATCGCGCTGGTGCTCTTCGCCATTCTGGGCGGTATGGGCGGCACCTACCAGGGCGGCTCCATCGACGCGCTGTCCAACCCGGCCAGCCTGGTCATGCTCATCCCCGTCATCATCATGCTGGTGGTGGCCACCACCAGCCGCAACATCTTCCTGGGCATCTTCGTGGGCCTGGTGCTGGGCCTGGCCACCGGCCTCGGGTTCGGCCTGTTCCCCTTCTCCGCCGTGTTCAATAACGACCCGGCCAACAACGTGGCGGGCGGCTTCCTCATCACCGGCATCTCCGGCATGCTGGGCACCGTGGGCCTGGTCATCGCCGTGTTCGGCATCATGGGCGTGCTTTCCGAGGCGGGCATGCTGGAGTGGCTGGTGGATAAGATCCTGGACAGCCGCATGGCCCGGACCGACCGGGGCGCCGAGTTCGCCTGCCTGATCGGCATCTCCATCACCACCCTGATCTTCGGCGGCGTCACCAGCGCCTCCATCCTCACCTTCGGCCCGGTGCTGAACAAGATCGGCATGGCCAAGGGCATCCACCCCTACCGCCGCGCCAACATGCTGGACGCGATCGCCAACAGCCTGCCGGCCATCGTGCCCTTCCTGAGCGTGTTCGTCTTTATCGGCGCGGCGCTCACCGGCCTGTCCCCCGTCACCGTGGCGGGCGGCACCCTCTATGCCTTCACCCTCTTCGGCACCATGGTGTTCGCGCTGGCCACCGGCTGGGGCCGCGACTACGAGGGCAAAGACGGTGAACCTGTGAAGGAAAAACCCGATCTGAGCACTCAGCCGGCCTCCTGACAAAACGGAAAAAGAACGCCCCGCGCGGCCGCGCGGGGCGTTCTTTCTTTGTTCATCTGCGCATGCGCCACAGCGCCGCCAGCACCGCCGCCAGCCGGTTCACCACCAGCATGCAGGCGGCCTCAAGGGGGGGCTGCATGTCCGCGTTGATGGCGGTCTGGCCTTCGTCGTTCACGCCGGCGTACTCGTTGGCCAGCAGATACAGCTGCACCCCCGCGTCGGTGAAGAAGGTGTCCCACACCTGCGCGCGGAAGGCTTCGGCGTCGCCGGTGTCCGCGCCGCCGAACTGCAGCGCCACGAACGCCTCCGAGCGCGCAGCCGCCGGGTCCGCGGCTTCGGCCAGCGCGGCGTAATAGCCCTCCATCGCGTCGGAGAGCGCCTCGCCCCCCAGCAGCCGCTGGCCCAGGGCCACCCCGTCCAGGTCCGCCAGCCAGTCGCTCAGCGGGAAGTAGCCGGCGCCGTCGGCGGCGGCAAAGCTGGCCGAAAGAGCCTCGTAGCAGGCCGCCGCGTCCTGGGACATGCCCCGCGCCGGGGCCGCCAGCTGCACGCAGTCGCCGCCCCAGGTGCAGACGATCTGGGGCATGCCGTAGCCATAGCCCGCTCCGGCGGCGGCCACAAGATGCAGAAAGTCCACCGTCTCCCCGGTGGGCAGGGTCACGTTTTCCAGGCTGCGCAGCGGCGCGAGGGAGGCGTCGGTCTGTTCCGCCCAGCCGTTGAACTCCTGGTTTTCGCCGCCCAGCACCAGGCTCCACAGCGGGTCGTCGTACCGCGCGCCGCACAGATAGTTCACCGTCAGCTCCACCGGGTCGCTGCCCGCATGCTCGCCGGCCCAGTCTTCGGCCAGCGCCTCCAGCCGGCGCACGCCGTCCAGCGTATCCTCCAGCGTGGGCGCGTCGGCCCGGGCGGCAAAGGGCCCCGCCGCCAGCAAAGCGAAAACCAGCGCCGCCAGCGCGGCGGCAAAGCGGGAAAAAAACAAAACGGCGCACGGCGTTCAAAGCCCCCTTTCCAAGTGAAAACAAGGCGGCCCGGGCCGCCTGTTCATCGCAGTATCATCATAGCGTATCCTATCCCCGCAGTCAAATCAGGCCCATAAAAACGGGGCGCGTTTTGGGCGGCCTGCCCCTTGCGGCAGGCATGCGCGAAGGTGTAGACTGAAAGCAGAAAGACGCGGCGAAGGAGGGCGGCCGGCATGAAAAAGGAAACGCTGGGCGTTTTTGTGTTCTGGGCCGGTCTGCTGGCCCTTGCGGTGTGCGCCTTCCTGGTGGCGGGCCGCCCCACGCTTATCCCCACGGGCATCCCGGGCGATGCGGTGGCCTTCGGCATGGGCGCGGAGGAGGTGACGCAGGCCGCCGGCCCGCCGGACGGGACGCACTCGGAGAACGGCTGGCGCACGGGCTTTTTCCTGTTTCATTACCAGCGGGAGGTGCTGGGCTGCCCCGCCGCCGTGAGCTACACCTTCCATGGCCGGCAGGAGAGCAAAAACGCCCGCGTTGCCAAGGCGTATGTGGACATGGAGTTTACGACCCAGGCGGAGTGCGACCGGATGCTGGAGGCGCTGTGCGCCCATTTCCGGGAGCTGATGGAGGGCGAGCCCCGCTTTGACGAATACGCCAGCGAGGGCCCGGTGCGGGCCTGGGACCCGCCGGAGCTGCTGCGGTCCCGCAGCATCACCAGCGCCCGGCGCAGCGTGTTCATCTCCCAGTTCCCCTGCCGGATCTTCCTGGAGGTGCGGGGGAACGGGTGACGGGAAAGGAAGGGAACGGCGGCCGAACGCCGCCTTCGCGCCAAAACCAAAAAGCGCCGGAGCAAAGCGAACTTTGCAGCAGCCGCCCCTCGGGCGGCGGGGCCCCCGCAAAAGTTTGCGAAGCAAAATTTTGTGGGGAGAAGGAGGAGCAAGGGAGCGGGCGGATGGCGTTTTTTGTAAAAAACAAAAAGCGCCGGAGCAAAGCGAACTTTGCAGCAGCCGCCCCTCGGGCGGCGGGGCCCCCGCAAAAGTTTGCGAAGCAAAATTTTGTGGGGAAGTGAGGAGCAGCAAAATGAGCGCGCGATGATTTTTAATAAAAAATCGTCGCAAGCGATATGACGCTTGCGACGAACTGGTGGGCCAGGCAGGGTTCGAACCCGCGACCAATCGGTTATGAGCCGACAGCTCTGACCAGCTGAGCTACTGGCCCGTTTTGTACCCGTCTATTATACCAGCCGCGGCCCGAAAAGGCAAGGCGGAACGGCGGGCCGCAAAAGCGCCGGCGCGCCGCGCCCTGCTTTATGCGCCGCCCTCCGGCGGGGCCTTGGGCGCGGCGGCCAGCTTTTTCAAAAGAAAAGCGTCCAGCAGTTCTTTGGGGAACACCGGCTGGCGGTAGCCGAAGGCCTCCCGCAGAAAGTGCAGCGTCACCACCGTCTGCCTGCCGGCGTCCAGCCGCAGGGCGAAGAGGGTGTCCACCGGCTGGCCGGTGGGCTTGTGCAGCGTGAAGTGCAAAAGGAAACTGCCGTCCGGCTGGCGGGCGCAGTCGTATTCAAATTCGTCCTGGCCGGTGTGGGCGGCCAGCGCGTCCAGGCATTCGTCAAAGGCGAGGGAAGTGCGGTATTCCAGGCACCCCTCGCCCCCGGCGGCCTTTTTTCGGCGCTTTGCCTCCAGCTGCTTTGCCATCCGCCAGCACAGCACGGCAGCGGCAGCGATGAGCAGGGCGGAAAGAATGGCGGGCATGGTGTGTTCCTCCTCAGTCTGCGGGGCGGTTCAGCGTGCGCTTATAGAACAAAAGGAAAATGGTCAGGGTGGTGGCGCTGGCAATGAAGTCCGACGCGGGCTCCGCCAGATAGATGGCGAAGGGGTCGCCGCCCATCAGCATGGGCAGCACGATGGCCAGCGGGATGAGCAGGATGACCTTGCGCAGCAGCGCCAGAAACAGGCTCACCTTCGCCTGCCCCAGGCCCATGAAGGCTGCCTGGCAGCTCATCTGCGCGCCGAAGGCCCAGATGCCGCCGAAGAACACCGGCATGGCCTTCACCGTCAGGTCGATGAGGGACGCGTCGGAGGTGAACATGCGGGACAGCGGCCATGCCAGCAGGCAGACCAGGGCAAAAGCGCCGATGGTGTAGGCCATGCTGATGAGGAACACCCGCTTGAAGGTGGCGCGCACCCGGTCCAGGTTCTTTGCGCCGTAGTTGTAGCTGATGATGGGCTGGGTGCCCTGGGTCAGCCCCTGCAGCGGCAGCACGATCAGCTGCATCACGCTTTGCAGGATGGTGATGGTGCCCATGTAGAGCTCGCCGCCGTATCGGGCCATGCCCCGGTTCAGGGTGATGGTCACCAGGCTCTCGGTGCTTTGCATGATGAAGGGGGAAACCCCCAGCGCGGCCACGCCGGCCAGGACCGGGGCGGAAAACCGCAGGTTCTTTCTGCGGATGCGCAGGGTGCTGCGGCCCGACAGCAAAAAGGCCAGCACCCACACGGCGCTCACCGTTTGGCTGAGCACGGTGGCGATGGCGGCGCCCTTGACCCCCATGTCAAACACAAAGATGAAAAGGGGGTCCAGTGCGATGTTCAGCACCGCGCCGATGGCCACGCTGAGCATGGCGGTGCCGCTGCGGCCCTGGGCGCTGATGAAGGTGTTGAGGCCCAGCGCCAGCTGCACGCTCACCGTGCCCCACAGGTAGATGGTGATGTAGTCCTCGGCGTAGGGCAAAAGGTCGCTCGTCGCACCGAAGGCGGTGAGAATGGGGGTGTGGAACAGCTGGAATGCCGCCGTCAGCACAACGCTCAGCGCCAGCAGCAGGGAGACGCAGTTGCCCAAAATCTGTTCCGCGCCCTCCTTGTCCCCCGCGCCCAGGCGGATGCCCGCCAGGGGCGCGCCGCCCATGCCCGCGAAGGCCGCAAAGGCGGACACGATCATCAGCACCGGAAAGGTCACCCCCACGCCGGTGAGGGCGGTGGCGCCGATGTCCGGGATGTTGCCGATGTACATCCGGTCCACCACATTGTAAAGCACGTTGATGAACTGCGCGGCCACCGCCGGCAGCGAGAGCTTCAGGATGAGGCTGCCGATGGGCGCCTGCCCCAGCAGACGGTCGCTGTCGGAGGCGGCAAGATTGCGGTCGGTAACAGGCAAAGCGAAGATCTCCTTTCACGGCCCTGGGCCCCGCCCCGGCTTGCGGCGGGCGCGGCGGGTGTGGTATAATGGCCCAAAACGCGCCATATGGATGGAACAAAGCCCGCGCGGCGCGATGCGGGCTTCTTTTCATTATAGCACGCCCGCCGCCCGAAGAAAAGGGCGGCGGCGGAAAGGAGACCGCCGTGAACGTCCGTCTCACCCTGTCCCAAAAGACCTACTATGCGCTGGGCATGCTCAGCGCCGCGCTGACCATGGCCGCCGCGCTGGGGGCTGCCGTGCGCTTTCCCATGGCGCTGGCGGAGAACCTGGCCACCCTGCTCACGCTGCTGATGCTGGGCTTTCTGGCCAGCGTGAAGGGCACCACCAAACAGGACAAAAAGGCCCTTCTGGGCTGCATCGTCATCCAGGTGCTGGCGCTGGCCCTGCCGGCGGCCCTTTTGCAGCACCTGCTGCTGGCGCTGGTGTGGCCCTGCTTCGCCGGCTGGGAAAAAGCCGCCGACCCCCGCCTTGCCCCCCAGTTCCGGGCGCTGGCCGCCGCCGAGGCGCTGTGGTTCGCGGCCCGGGTGCTGGTGCTGCTGGGCGGCGCCGGGGTGCTGGGCCTCTTCATGAACCTCTGCGGCCTGGCCGCCGGCGCGGCCCGCGCCTGGCTGACCCTCACCCTCTACCGCCGCCAGCGGGACGAGGGCTGAACCGCCTTCGCACTTTCGCCCTCCGGGGCTGTGAACAATGGAGAAAACGCCATGAAACATCTTCGAATGAAGGCCGCGGCGCTGGCCGCCGCCCTTGCCCTGCTCTGCGCCGGCTGCGGCGCGCCCGCCGCCTCCGCTCCCTCCTCCGGCGGGGCTTCCTCCCTTCCCGCCTCTTCCGCGCCCGCCCCCTCCGCCGCCCCGGCCCAGGAGGGGGGCGGCTTTGGGGAATACCGGGCCATGTGGGTGAGTTATCTGGAATGGGAGAGCTTTGATTTTTCCAGCGAGGCGGCTTTTTCCGCCGACGCGGACGAGATGATGCAAAACTGCGCCGGCATGGGCCTGAACGTGGTCATCGCCCAGGTGCGGCCCTTTGCCGACGCCCTCTATCCCAGCGAGCTGTTCCCCTGGAGCCACCTGTGCACCGGCGTCCAGGGCCAGGACCCGGGCTTTGACCCGCTGGCTATCCTGCTGGAATCGGCCCACAGCCATGGCCTCGAGCTGGAGGCCTGGCTCAACCCCTACCGGGTGCGGCTGAACGCCGCCCGCCCGGCGGGCGAGCTGGCCGCGGATAACCCCGCCGTGCTCCACCCCGAATGGGTGAAGGAGGTGGACGGCGGGGCCTACTTCGACCCCTCCCTGCCCGCGGTGCGCCAGCTCATCACCGACGGCGTGGTGGAACTGCTGCAAAACTACCCCGCGCTGGACGGCATCCACTTCGACGACTACTTCTACCCCACCACCGACCCCTCCTTTGACGAGGCGGAATACGCCGCCTCCTCCAGCGGCCTGTCGCTGGAGGAATGGCGGCGGGAGAACGTGAACCTGCTGATGCGCCAGGTCTACGACGCGGTGAAGGCCCAGGACCCCGCGGTGCGGTTCGGCGTGAGTCCCCAGGGGAACATGGATAACAATTATAACTCTCAGTATAGCGACGTCTCCCTGTGGATGGCCGAGGGCGGCTATGTGGACTATGTGCTGCCCCAGCTTTACTGGGGCTACGGCTACACCACCGCCTCCGGCAGCACCCGCTACGCCTTTGAGAACATCACCGCCGAGTGGGCGGCGCTGGAGCGCGCGCCCAGCGTGGCCCTCTATTTCGGCCTGGGGGCCTACCGCATCGGCGACGGCGACGGCGGCAACTACGACGCGGCCCAGACCGGCTGGCAGACCGGCCACACCCTGGCGGACATGGTAAGGGACGGCCGGGCCGCGGGGGCGGACGGCTACGTGCTCTACCGTTATGACTTCCTGTTCAAAAACGGCGCCTGGGCGGACCTGGCAGCCCAGGAAGTGGAGAACCTGAAAGCGGCCAACGCGGAATAAACGATGGCAACGAGGGCCCGGCGTTTCAGCCGGGCCCTTTTTGCGCAAAGCAGGAAGGCGGACGGCCGGAACAACAAAGCGCCGGACGGGAAACACCCGTCCGGCGCTTTGTTGATGTATCCAAAGGCGTCAGTTCTTCTCAAACTTGTCCCGCAGGTTTTTGAAGAAGCCCTTGCGCTGCTCGTAGTTATCGTCCTTGAGGCTCTGCTCAAAGGCGGCCAGCGCGTCCCGCTGGGCGCGGGTGAGCTTTCTGGGGATCTCCACCACGACCTTGACGTACTGGTCGCCGCGGCCGCGGCCGCCCAGGTACTGGATGCCCCTGCCCCGCAGCCGGAAGGTGGCGCCGCTCTGGGTGCCTTCCGGCACGTTGTACTCCACCTTGCCGTCCACGGTGGGCACCACGACGGACGCGCCCAGCACCGCCTGGCTGTAGGTGATGGGCACCGTGACCCACACGTCGTAGCCGTCCCGCTCGAACATGGGGTCCGGCCGCACGGTGATGATGACGATCACGTCGCCGGCAGGGCCGCCGTTGGCGCCGGCGTCGCCCTGGCCCCGCAGGGCAATGCTCTGGTCGTCGCCGATGCCCGCGGGGATCTTCACCTCCAGCGATTTCTTTACGCTCACCTTGCCGGTGCCGTGGCAGTGGGCGCAGGGAGTTTTGACGATCTTGCCTTTGCCGCCGCAGCGCTGGCAGGGCTGGCGCTGCTGCATCACCATGCCGCCCATGCGCAGATTGCGGTTCACATAGCCCGCGCCGCCGCAGTCCGGGCAGGTCTCGGGGCTGGTGCCCTTGGCCGCGCCGGAGCCGCCGCACGCGGGGCAGGCGTCCTGCTTTGAGATGGTGATGGTCTTGGTGCAGCCGTGGGCCGCCTCCATGAAGCCCAGCACCAGGCTCACCCGCACGTCCGCGCCCTTGCGGGGGGCGTTGGGGTTCGACCGCTGGCCTCCGCCGAAGCCAAAGCCGCCGCCCATGCCGCCGAACAAATCGCCGAAGATGTCGCCCAGGTCCACGCCGCCCATGCCGCCAAAGCCGCCGAAGCCGCCCGCGCCCGGGCCGCCGGCCCCCGCGCTGTAGCTGGGGTCCACGCCGGCAAAGCCGAACTGGTCGTAGCGGGCCCGCTTTTCCTTGTCGCTGAGCACCTCGTAGGCCTCGTTCACCTCTTTGAACTTCGCCTCGGCCTCCTTGTCGCCGGGGTTCAGATCCGGGTGATATTTTTTTGCCTGCTTGCGATACGCCTTTTTCAGGTCCTCTTCGCCGGCGTTCTTGGCAACGCCCAGGACCTCATAGTAATCGCGTTTGTCTGCCATACCTGATCCACCTGTGTCTGCCCGCCGGGCGGGCTCTCTTTCCATAAAAATCGAAGGGCGCGTTTAGCCCAGAATGCCTCCCCTTGATGGCAAGGGGAGGCTTGAAAACGGGTTTATACTTCCTTGAAGTCGGCGTCCACCACGCCGTCGTCGGGCTTGCCGGCGCTGCCGGCATTGCCCGCGTCCGCGCCGGAGGCGCCTGCCGCACCGGAGCCTTGAGCGTTCTTGTAGAGCTCCTCGCTGATGGCGTAGAAGGCCTTCTGGACCTCCTCCTGCTTTGCCTTGATGGCCTCGACGTCGGTCCCCTTCAGGGCCTCTTTCAGCTCGCTGAGTTTCGACTCGACCTCGGCCTTCTTGGCCGCGTCCACCTTGTCGCCCAGCTCGGCGAGGGTCTTTTCGGTCTGGAACACCATCTGGTCGGCGCCGTTGCGCACGTCCACTTCCTCACGGCGCTTCTTGTCCTCGGCAGCGAACTGCTCGGCCTCGCGCACGGATTTCTCGATGTCCTCCTTGCTCATGTTGGTGGAGGCGGTGATGGTGATGCTCTGTTCCTTGCCGCTGCCCAGATCCTTGGCGCTCACGTGCACGATGCCGTTGGCGTCGATGTCGAAGGTGACCTCGATCTGAGGCACGCCGCGGGGAGCGGCGGGGATGCCGTCCAGCTTGAACATGCCCAGGCTCTTGTTGTCGCGGGCAAACTCACGCTCGCCCTGCAGCACGTTGACCTCGACGCTGGGCTGGTTGTCGGCCGCGGTGGAGAAGATCTGGCTCTTCTTGGTGGGGATGGTGGTGTTGCGCTCGATGATCTTGGTGCAAACGCCGCCCAGGGTCTCGATGCCCAGGCTCAGGGGGGTGACGTCCAGCAGCAGGATGCCGCCCACTTCCTTGTTCAGCACGCCGCCCTGGATGGCAGCGCCGATGGAAACGCACTCGTCGGGGTTGATGCCCTTGAAGGGCTCGACGCCCATCTCCTTCTTCACGGCCTCCTGCACGGCGGGGATACGGGTGGAACCGCCCACCAGCAGCACCTTGCCCAGGTCGCCGGGCTTCAGGCCGGCGTCGGCCAGAGCCTTGCGCACGGGGCCCATGGTGCGCTCCACCAAATCGGCGGTCAGCGCGTCGAACTGGGCGCGGGTGAGGGTGGTGTCCAGATGCTTGGGGCCGGTGGCGTCGGCGGTGATGAAGGGCAGGTTGATGGCGGTGCTCATCACGCCCGAAAGCTCGATCTTCGCCTTCTCGGCGGCCTCCTTCAGGCGCTGGGCGGCCATCTTGTCCTGACGCAGGTCGATGCCGTTCTCCTTCTGGAAGTTGTCGGCCAGCCAGTCGATGATGCGCTGGTCAAAGTCGTCGCCGCCCAGGTGGGTGTCGCCGTTGGTGGCCAGGACCTCGGTCACGCCGTCGCCCATCTCGATGATGGACACATCGAAGGTGCCGCCGCCCAGGTCGTAGACCATGATCTTCTGGTCGTTGTCCTTGTCCGCGCCGTAGGCCAGGGCCGCGGCGGTGGGCTCGTTGATGATGCGGCGCACGTTCAGGCCGGCGATGGTGCCGGCGTCCTTGGTGGCCTGACGCTGGCTGTCGTTGAAGTAGGCGGGCACGGTGATCACCGCGTCGGTGACCTTTTCGCCGAGATACGCCTCGGCGTCCGCCTTCAGCTTCGCCAGGATCATGGCGCTGATCTGCTGGGGGTTATAATCCTTGCCGTCGATGGTCACCTTGTAGTCGGTGCCCATGTGGCGCTTGATGCTGCTCACGGTGCGGTCGGGGTTGGTGATGGCCTGGCGCTTTGCCACCTGGCCCACCAGGCGCTCGCCGGTCTTGGTGAAGCCCACCACGCTGGGGGTGGTGCGGGCGCCTTCGGCGTTGGCGATGACGACGGGCTCGCCGCCCTCGATCACGGAAACACAGCTGTTGGTAGTGCCAAGGTCGATGCCAATGATTTTACTCATAGTATATCTCTCCTAAATTTTACTCAGATGGGTGGAATGTTTTGCTATGGGAAGGGGTTTTAAGCCCTTTCAGCGGACTATTCGGCCACGATGACCGCGGCGTGGCGGATGACCTTGTCACCCAGCTTGTAGCCTTTCTGGAACACCTGCAGGACGGTGCCGCTCTCCTCGCCGTTCTCGGCCGCCTTCTGCATCACGGCGTTGTGCACCGCGGGGTCGAAGGGCAGGCCCAGGGCGGGGATCTCCTCCACCTTGAGGGCCTGGAAGGCGGCCCTGGCTTTTTCCAGCGTCAGGGTCACGCCCTTCTTGAAATTCTCGTCGGCGGTGGGGGCGGCCTCGGCCATCTCCAGCGTGTCCAGGATGGTGAGGATCTGGCTCACCGCGTGGGCCACGCCGCTCCCGAAGGCGGCGTCCTGCTCCCGGGCCGAGCGCTTGCGGAAGTTGTCGTACTCGGCGGCGGTGCGCAGCAGCCGCTCCTTGGCGGCGTCCGCTTCGGCGCGGGCCGTTTCGGCCTCGGCTTTGGCGGCGGCCAGCTGGCTTTCCAGCTCCTTTTTGGTCTCTTTCTTTTCCTTTTTGGGGTCTTTTTCCGCCGCGGGCTGTTCAGCCTCGGGGGCGGCGGCCTCCTGCGCCGCTTCGGCCTGGGGGGCCGTTTCGGCTGCGGCCTCTTCGGGCCGGATGTTGGTCTCGTCCATCATTGCGGGTCCTCCTGTGCCTTGCCGGCCATGCACTCGCCGAGTTTCAAGGCAAAATAGTCAAGAACGGGCACCAGCTGCTCAAAGGGCATCCGGGTGGGCCCCAGCAGGGCGATGGCCCCGGTGAGGCCGCCGCCGGCAAGGTAGCGCTTGCTCATGAAGCAAAGCCCCGGCAGCGGGCGCTGCAGGTCCTCGCCCAGCAGCACGGTGGTGCGGCCGGTGCGGGGGGTGATGAGCCTGCCGGCCCGTTCGTCGTCGGTGAAAAGCTCCAGCACCCGGGGCAGAAGGCCGGTCAGCTCCGGCCAGCGCATCAGGTACTGCAGGCCCTGGGGATAGGTGCGGGCCTGGGCCGCCTGCCGCAGCAGCGCCGCCGCCGCGTTCAGCACCGGGTAGAGGTCGCTGCCCCGCTCGCCCAGCCCGGCGGCCAGGTTCGCCAGCACCGCGCCGGAAAGGTCCGCCGGCGCCACAAAGGTCAGCCCCCGGTTCAGCACCCCGGCCAGCAGCGCCGCGTCCTCAGCGGTGAGGTCGGTGTCCAGCCGTGCCACGCGGGTGCGCACGCCGCCGGCGCTGGTCACCGCCAGCACCGCCGCGGTGCAGCGGCCCACCTGCACCACCTCGTAGTGGGCGATGCACAGATCGTCCGCCCGGGGGGTGGTGGCCGCCACCATGTAGCCGGAATAATCCGCCAGGGCCTTGGCCGCGCCCGCCGCCAATCTTTCCGGCTCGTAGTCGAGGCCGGCGAAGATGCGGTCGATCTCGGTTTTCTGCCGGGGGGAAAGGCCGGGCGCGGGGCGCATCAGGTTATCCAGATAATAGCGGTAGCCCTTGGCGCTGGGCACCCGGCCCGCGCTGGTGTGGGGCTGCTCCAGAAGGCCCAGCTTTGTCAGCGCGGCCATCTCGTTGCGCAGGGTCGCGCTGGACACCGCCATGTCGAAATACTGGCACAAAAGCCCCGAGCCCACCGGCTCGCCGCCCTGGGTGTAAAGGGCAACGATGGCCTCCAGCACCCGCTGCTTCCTGTCGTCCATGGCCATGCGCCCCACCTCTTTTCCGTGGTTTTAGCACTCATTACATCTGAGTGCTAAATTTATTGTACTCCATTTTATTCGTCTGTCAAGGGGGTGGTGTGAAAAATTTAAAAGTTTCATGGAACGTTCACAATGCCGCCCCCCTCGGGGCACAAAAAGGGCCCGCGCCAGCTCTTTCGGGGCGGCGCGGGCGGGGAGGAACGGCGCTTCAGCTCTCCATCTGCTTTGCCAGGAAGGCGGCGGCGATGGCCAGGGCCTTCTGCTCCTCGGGGGTGGGGACGGCGGCCTTCTCGTCGCTCAGAAGGGCCACCGCCCCCGCCACGTCGCCGGCGGCGACGATGGGCACGGCGATGTGGATGTGGCGCGCCGCGCCCTCGCAGGGGAACTGGCAGTCCTCGGCGCGGCCGGAGTGGAGATAGACGCGGCGGGCGTGCATCAGCTTTTCCAGCGGGATGCTCACCCGCTTTTCCAGGCACTCCCTGCGGGCGGCGCCGGCGGCGGCGATGATGCTGTCCCGGTCGCAGACGATGGAGGTGCGGGAAAGATTCTTTTGCAGCACCTCGGCGTACTGGGCGGCAAAGGAGGCCATCTCGCCGATGGGTGAATACTTTTTAAAAATGACCTCGCCGTCGCCGGTGGTGAAGATCTCCAGCGGGTCTCCCTGGCGGATGCGCTGGGTGCGGCGTATCTCCTTGGGGATGACCACCCGCCCCAGTTCGTCGATGCGGCGCACGATGCCGGTTGCTTTCATAAGTCGGTTCCTCCCAACGCAGATATTGGCTGCTGGTAGTATTTGCATCCGGGGGAAAAATATGCAGCGGAGGCCAAAAAGCGGCCCGGGGCCTGAAAGGGCCCCGGGCCGCCTGTGTCAGCGGTGAAGGGGGTAGTCGCGGCAGGCCTGCACATAGGCCCGGATGTTCTGCCAGGGCACCTCCGGCTCCAGCAGGTGGGTGGGGGCCGCGAACAGCCCGCCCTCGCTGGCGATGTCCAGGTTCTTCCACACCTCGGCCCGCACCTGGTCCGGCGTGCCGAAGGGCATCACCGTCTGGGTGCCGATGGTGCCGTGGAACACCAGCCGGTCGTGGTATTTGGCATAGATCCCGCCAAAGTCCATGCACTCGCTCTGGATGGGGTTGAGCACGTCGATGCCCGCGTCGATGAGGCCGTCGATCAGCGGCTCGATGAAGCCGCAGGAGTGGTAGAACACGATGATGTCCGGCCGCACGGCCTTCACCTGGGCGATGAGCTTTTTCAGCCGGGGCTGGATCCACCGGCCATACAGCTCCCGGCTCATCATGATGCTGCGCTGCATGCCGATGTCGTCGCCCAGGAACAGGATGTCGCAGCCGGCGTTGGCATACAGAAGGGCCCGCTGGGTGCTCATGGCGGCCACCCGGTCCAGAATGGCGGCGGCCATCTCCTCGTCGCACACCATGTCCATCATCAGGTTTTCCATGCCCCGGATGTACCAGGAGGTCTCCCAGATGGTGCACTGCATGTTGCCCACCGACGCGATGCCCCGCTTGTGCAGCGCCTGCACCCGCCCGGCCAGACCGCCGTTGTTCTTCAGCGAGTAGGTGGGCAGGGGGTAGTCCAGGATGTCCTGCACGTCCTCTGCGTCCCCCAGAGGGAAGAGCATCCTGGTCATGTGCATGGAGGTGGGGGTGGACTCGTGCCCCACGCCCCACTCGTCGATGGTCACCCGGTCGTTGAGGCGGCCTTCGTGATACTTTTCAAAGCGGGTCAGGTCGGTGTCGTCGGGCACAAGGTCGCCCACCCGCCGCCAGGGCATCTGAAAATAGTCCTCATAGGGCATTTCGGGCTGGTTTTCCTCCCGGCGGTAGTCCTCGATGAGGCTGGGGCAGAGCATGAACTCCACCGGCACGAACTCATAGGGCTGGCGGCGCACAAGCGCCAGCAGATTTTCCCGCTGTGTCATACAAGACCGTCTCCTTTTCCGTGGTGGTTTTGACTCTATTGTAGCGCGGGCGGGGCGGGGGCGTTTTCAAAAATCGGAAGCCGGGGCGGCAGGATTTGCTTTTTTTGACGGAGAAATCCGGCGCCGCTGCGGCCTTGTGCGGGCGGGGCGGAGTGTGGTATATTCAAGGGGAAGCCAAAGGGAAGGGAGGCGGGCCCATGCCGGCGGACGAATATTTGCAGGCGGTGCTTCTGGGGCGGGACACCCTGGACGCCGTGGACAACGCGGCGGTGCGCGCCCTGCCTGCCGGCGACCATTTCGCCGCCCACCTGCACAGCACGATGGAGCTCATCATCTGCACCGAAGGCAGCATCACCCTCACCCTGTTCCGCACCCCCGTCACGCTGGCGCCGGGCGAGTATCTGGCCGTCTACCCCCAGATCCCCCACTGCTCCGACGCGGGGCCGCAGGGATGCTGCATCCTGCAGCTCCACTTCCACACCGAGATGTTCCAGCGCCTGTTTTCCGACACGCTGCAGGACCGGGAGCTGTATTTCCTCCTCGACCTGGCCATGAAGCGCCGCCGCTTCCTCAAGCAGACGGCCAGCCCCCAGTTCTACGACTGCGCGCTGTATCTGAAAGAGGAACTGGAGCAAAAGCGGCCCAACTACCGCCGCATGTGCGACCTCTATCTCTTTCAGCTCATCCTGCTGCTCAGCCGGCAGGTGGGGGCGGGGATGGCGCCGGGCAGCTCGCTGCAAAACCGGCACCTGATGACCGCCGCCCAGTACATCCAGCAGCACTATGCCGAAAAGATCACCGCCGCGCAGGTGGCGGAATACTGCGGGGTGACGCCCCGGCGGCTGTCGGCGCTGTTCTCGCAGCACCTCAACATGAACTTCTCCACCTACCTCATCTACTTCCGCATCAACAAAGCCGTCGAGCTCATGGACCTGCACGGGGGGCGCTACCCCCTCACCCGCCTCGCGCTGGACACGGGCTTTGGCAGCCTGGCCCACTTTTCCGCCACCTTCAAGGAGAAGATGGGCGTGGCCCCCGCCCGCTACTTCGGCCTGCAGAAGGGCGGCTCCGATATAATAAAGTAAAAGACCACCCCGCAAGGAGGGAACGAAGATGGCGCCACTGATCATGATCGCCGAGGACAACCCCGAGATCCGGGGCCTTCTGCGCCTCTATCTGGAGGGGGAGGGCCTGCGGGTGCTGGAGGCGGAAAACGGCGACGAAGCCCTGGCCAGGGCCCGCGCCGAAAACCCGGACCTGGCCATTCTGGACGTGATGATGCCCGGGCTTTCGGGCTATGAGGTAACGCGGGCCCTGCGGCGCTTCAGCGAGATGCCCATCCTCATCCTCTCGGCCAAAAGCGAGGACAACGACAAGATCCTCGGCCTCAACCTCGGGGCGGACGACTATGTGACCAAGCCCTTCAACCCGGTGGAGGTGGTGGCGCGGGTGAAGGCCCAGCTGCGCCGGGCCGCCCGGGCCGGGGGCGAGGTGCTGCGGGGCGGCGAGCTGGCGCTGGACCTGGCCGGCATGCGGCTGGAAAAGGCGGGCCGCCCGGTGCCCCTCACCCCCATGGAGGCGAAGATCCTGGCCATCCTGATGCGCTCGCCGGGGCGGGTATTCACCAAGGCCCAGCTCTACGAAGGGGCCGCCGGCGACTATTTTGAGGGGGACGAGAACGCCATGATGGTGCACATCTCCAAGCTGCGGGACAAAATAGAGGACGACCCCCGCTCTCCCCGCTACATCCGCACGATAAGGGGGCTGGGGTACCGTTTTGAAGCGTGAAAAAAACGCCGGGGGCCTGTTCGGCCTGCTGGCAAGGCAGTATCTGCTGTTCACCCTGGCGCTGCTGGCCATTGCGGCGGCGGTGTTCGCCCTGTGGATGCTCTACACCGCCCGGCTTTACCGGGCGCCGGATTGGGACGGCCTGCTGGCGGACCCGGCCCTGGCCGAAGGGAAATGGGAGGCGCTGCGCCGCCACCTGGCCCCGGGCAGCGGCTTTGCGGTCTACGACGAAAAGGGCGCGCTGGTGTTTTCCGGCGGCGAGGGCTTCGACGAGGCGGTGGAACCGGGGGCGCTGGCCTGCGTGCCCGGCTGGGGCGACGGCGTGCAGATCGACGCTTATGAGCTGAGCGGCGACGGGGCGGCCCGGTATCTGGTGGTGGCCCACACGCCGGACGGCAAAGGGGGCGAGTTCACCCGCACCGCCGCGCTGGACGAAAACTACCGGGTGCTGCTGGGCGGCCTGGAGGAAGGCCGCGCCGCCTACACCCCCCAGGAATACCGCTATCTCACCGGCGCCCGGTTCGAGAACAGCTACCTCGCCCGGGCGGAGGCCGGCGGCCCACAGGGCGGGGCCTTTACCCTGCTTTTGCGGCAGACCTACCCCACCGACGCCCAGTACCGTGAGGCGCTGGGGGGCAGCGTGTGGGTGGCGGCGCTGTTCCTGCCGCTGTTTTTGGCCACGGCGGGGCTGTTCATCTGGCGGCTGCGGCGGCGCATCGCCCGGCCGCTGGCGGCGCTGAACGCCGCGGTGGAGGCCCAGAGCCGGGGCGAGGACCTGCGGGTGGGCAACTGCGGCGGCCCGCGGGAGATACGCCGCATCGGCGCCAGCTTTGACAATTTCGCCGCGCGGCTGGCTGCGAGCGAGGCCGAGCGAAAGCGGCTGGACGAGGGCCGCCAGAAGCTCATCGCGGACATCTCCCACGACATCAAAACCCCGGTGACGGTCATCTGCGGCGCGGCGGACGCCCTGTGCGACGGCAAGGTGCCAAAGGAAGATCGCCAGCGCACCCTGCGGATGATACGGCAGAAGGCGGCGGACCTGGCCCGCCTCGCCGACGCGTTTCACGAGTACAGCAAGACCCAGCACCCCCGCTTTGAGCTGCACCTCCGGCGGGTGGATGTGTGCGAGTTCTTCCGGGCCTGGCTGGCGGCGCGCTACGACGAGATCGACCTGGCGGGCTTCTCGCTGGAGCCTTCCATCCCCGAAGCGCCCGCCTTCTGCATGGTGGACGAACTGCAGCTGCGCCGGGCGCTGGATAACCTGCTTTCCAACGCATTGCGCCACAACCGGCTGGGCACCATGCTCTTTGTGGAGGTGGAGCCGGGGCCCCGGAAGGTGACGGTGCGCATCGCGGACAACGGCGCGGGCATCCCGCCCGAGCGGCGCAGGACCATCTTCGAGCCCTTCGTCACCGGCAGCGACGCCCGCACCGGCGCGGGCAGCGGGCTGGGCCTTGCCATCACCCGCCGCATCCTGGAAAAGCACGGCGGCGCCATCCGGCTGAACGAAAAGCCCGCCCCCGGCCGCGCCACCGAATTCGTGCTCACGCTGCCCCGGGCGGAAGGATAAAAAATCAGGCAGCGCCGCGCATGCCCCCTGTCCGGGGCGTGCGCGGCGCTGCCGCTTTTCCCGGCGCGGCGCCGGGACTATGGGAGGAAAAGGCCGGGGCCCGCCGGCGCGGGGCGGAGAAACGCCTCCTGCGCCGGGCCTGCCGTGCAAATGGGGGAGGAAACACGGGGCCCGCGGCCTTCTGGCAAAGGGAAACGGTCAGTCGCTCTTGATGGCTTCCAGGGCCGGGATGCGCACCGCCTTGTTCGCCGGGTAGTAACCCGAACCCAGGCCGATGAGCACCGAAAAAACGATGGCGAAGAGCAGCAGCCACAGGGGCGTCACGCAGACCCGGGCGGGGCCGTCGCCGCCCAGAAGGGCGATGCGCAGGTTTTCGGCAGACGGCCCGCCTAAGGCCACGATGTTGGCGATGAAGGCGGCCGCAAAGCTGATGACACAGCTCACGATGCCCCCCAAAAGGCCGATGCAGCCCGCCTCGGCGAGGAAGAGGGCGCGGATGTCCCGCACATAGCAGCCCAGAGCCTTCATCACGCCGATTTCCCTGGTGCGCTCGGAGATGGACATGACCATGGTGTTGGTGATGCCGATGGCCGCCACCACCAGGCTGATGGCCCCGAGGCCGCCCAGCATCATCTGCTTTTGCCGGGCCTCTTTTTCCATGGGCTCGCGGATGCTCTCCATGCTTTCGGTGGCGCAGCCCAGGGCGCGGATGCGCTTTTCCAGCGCAGCCACCTGGGAGATGCTGTCCGCCTTCACCAGCACCGACTGATAGGGCGACGCGCCCTTTTTGACCAGATGCAGCTTTTCGGTGAGGGCTTTCAGGTCCTTCAGGTCCATCAGCACCCCCTCGCCGGTCTCCATGCCCTTGGAGTAGTCCTCCCTGGCCAGGGCCACCGGCTTGAGGGCGAGGCTGGTCTTGTATTCGCCGCTCTCCGCCTCCAGCACCAGCGGCTCTTTCAGCGGGTCGAAGTAGGCGGGGGGCGGGTCGTTCAGCCTGCCGGTCTCCTCGTTCCACCCGGCGGACCAGCGGTCCACCGTGTTGGAGCCCTCGGGGCGCAGGGTGTCCCGGAAGTTGTAGGCCGTATACTGGCCCAGCACCACCTCGCCGGGCTTCAGGGGCCGCTCGCCTTTTTCCAGTTTGAAGCCCATGGCCTCCATGCCGGCGGTGTCCAGCCCGGTCACCGTCACCCAGTCCGCCACATAGCGTTTTCCGCTGCCGGCGCAAAGGCGCAGGTCCGCCGATTCGAGGGTCTGCCGGGGCATCACCGCCACCGCGCCGTCCAGTTTTTTCAGCCGGGCCACCATGGCGTCGTCCAGCTTCACCTTGCCGCGCCCGCCCTGGGGCGCGGTGACGGTGATGATGGTCAGATCGCCCAGATCGGCCAGAAGTTTATCCTGGGCCTCCTTCATGCCGATGCCCAGCGATACCATGATGACGATGGAGCACCCGCCGATGACCACCCCCAGCACCGTGAGAAAGGTGCGGGAGCGCTTGCGCAGAAGGTTTTGCAGGCACAGGCGGAACAGGTCCTGTTTGCGCATGGGTCATTCCTCCTTCGGCTGCTGCGGCTCATCCTCGCCGGGGTCCTCGGCCCAGCTCCAGGCGTCGGCCGCCGGGCCGCCCTCCGCTGCCTTGCGGCGCAGCCGTTTCACCAGGAAGAAGGCGGTGCCCGCGGCGGCGGCCAGCGCCGCCGTGGCGGGGATGACCGGCAGCCAGGCGGGCCGGTCGGGGGGCAGGTCCGCGTCGTCCGGCGCGAAGTCCGGCTCGGGAACGCCCTCCTCCACCGTCAGCGAGAGGGGGAATTCCTTGGTCTGGGTCTGCAGGTCGGCGTCCTCGTAGGTCACCTTGATGGCCAGGTCCAGCTTGCCGGCGGCCTCGGGGGTCAGGGCAAAGCCGATGCTGCCCGACGCGCCCGCCGCCACGTTGCCCAGGTACTGCACCTTTGCGGGGGATTCAAAGCCCTCGCCCACCAGCTGGGCCTCCAGGTTGCCGATGTCCGCCCGGCCCTTGTTCACATAGGCCAGGGTCACTTCCCCTTCCTCGCCGGCGGTGAAGGAGGCCGCCGCGGGCTGGTTCAGCTGGAAGCGGTCCGGCTGGCTCACCGGCACCGAAAGGCGGATGTCCGAAGTCACGGCGCTGCGCTTGCCCGCGTCCACATATTCGTATTTGAAGCTCACCGTAACAGCCTGGGCCCCGCTTTTGCAGGTGGGCACCGCCTGCATGGGCATCTCCTGGGTGAGGGCCTTGCCGGCGCCCAGAGCGTCGTAGTGGGCGGTGTTGGAGCCGCCGTCCACCGTGAAGCACTCGCCGCCGTCCACCGTGACCACGATGTTTTCCACCTTGGCGGCGCCGGTGTTCTCAAAGGTGAAGGAGAGGGGGAACCGCCCGCCGGCGGCCACGGCCTTTCCGCCGTAGTCGAACTTCTGCACCACGATGTTGGGCACCGGTTTTTCCACGCTGGAGGCGGAGGAGGCCGCCCTGGCGGGGATGTTCAGCCGGTCGGAGGCGGTGCCGGCGGAGGCGGCGCTGCCGTAGGTGTAGCGCAGGTCCACCGAGAGGCTCTGGGCGGCGGAGGAGATCTGATTTGCCCCCTGCAGCTTCACGGTGATGGAAGCGGTTTTGCCGGGGGCGATGTCCGGCACCGGGAAGGTGGAGGCGGCGTTCAGAAGGCTCAGGCCCTCGGAGGGGGCCACCGTGGCAGCCGCGTTCTTCACCGTCACGTCGCCGGTGTTTTTGAAGGTGAGCGCCAGGTCGAACGCCTCGCCGGGGGAGATGGGGCTGGAGACGTCCGAGCGGCTGATGAGCACCAGGGGCTGGGCGTCGGCGGGCTTTGCCTTCACCGGGATGCTCAGCCGGTCGGAGGCGGCGCCTGCGGCGGGGGCGTCCTCGCCGTAGGAAAAGCGCAGTTCCACCGGCAGGCTCTGGACGCCGGCGGCGGTGTCCGCCGCGCGCAGCTTCAGGGTCACGCTGCCGGTGCCGCCGGCGGGGATGTCGTCCAGCAAAAAGCTGGACGCGCCGCCCGCGATGCTCACGCCGTCGGCGGGCGAGAAGGCGGCCACCGGGCTTTTCAGGGTCACGCCGCTCAGGTTGCGGAAAAAGACGGTGATCTCCGCCTCGCTGCCGGCGGGCAGGTCGGCCATGTCGCTGCGGCTGATGAGCACCCCCGGCACGGGGGCGGGGGCGTCGCTGCTCTCTGAGGCCGAGGTGGGCGGGGCGGGGGGCACGGTGCCTTCGTCGGCCAGCGCCCGCAGGCTCAAAAGGCTCAGGGCCAGCAGCGCCATCAAAGAGGCCACGCCCCGGCGGAAATAGAACTGTTTCATGTTACTGCACGCTCCTTTGCTTCACGTCCTCCCGCACGATCTGGCCGTCGATGAGGGTCACGATGCGGTCGGCATAACGGGCCATCTCCGGGTCGTGGGTGACCAGGATGATGGTCTGATGAAAATCCCGCGCGAAGCCGCAGATCATCTCCATGACTTCCACGGTGGTCCTGGAATCCAGGTTGCCGGTGGGTTCGTCGGCGAACACCACGTCCGGCCGGGCCAGGAAGGCGCGGGCGATGCCCGCCCGCTGCTGCTGGCCGCCCGACATCTGGGCGGGGTAGTGGTCCATCCGGTGGCCCAGGCCCACCCGCTTGAGCATGGCCCGGGCGGCGGCGTCCCGCTGGGCGGGGGGCACCCCCCGGAACAGAAGGGGCATGGCCACGTTCTCGGCGGCGGTGAGGCTGGGCAGCAGGTTGTAGGATTGGAACACGAAGCCCAGGTGCCGCTGGCGGAAGGCCGCCAGCTGTTCCTCGCTCATGCGGGAGATGAGCGCGCCGCCGATGCGCACTTCGCCCCGTGTGGGCTTTTCCATGCCTGCCAGCTGGTTGAGCAGGGTGCTCTTGCCGGAGCCGGAGGTGCCGAAGATGCAGCAGATCTCCCCCCGCATGATGGAAAGGTCGATGTGTTTGAGGGCCACCACCGTCTCGTCCCCCAGGGGGTACTCTTTGCGCAGGCCCCGCACTTCCACGATGGGCCGTTTGCGCGGCGAAGGGTCTTGCATGGCGTCCGCCTCCTTTCGAGAAGAGAGTATACCGCCCCATTCTTTCCCCTGCCTTTGCCCTGTCTTAAGATTTGGAAAGGTTTTTCATAAATGCGGGCGGAGGGGCGGCGGTTCGGCTTTCAGCGGGCGGGCAGTTTTGCGCGAAATGGCCGCGTCTGGCTCGGCTGGCATCGGGCGGCGGGGCCGGGAGGAACAGGCCGAAGCGCCGACCTTCCGCCCCCGGGCGGACGCAAAAGAAACGGCAATGCCGCGTGCGGCGGGGCCGGGCCGGGCGAAGCGGTTCGGTCAAAACAGGCCCTTTTATTGTCCGGGCGGCGCGGGGGTGCGGGCAGTTTTGCGCGAAATGGCCGCGTCCCTGTCCGCCGCCGCACGCGGCGTTTCGGACACGCTGCACTCGCATCGTGCAGCGTGTTCGCTCCGAGGCGCACTACGCGGCGGCAGTGCCGCGTCTGGCTCGGCTTTCATTGTGCGGCAGGCGGGGAGAAACCGGCCAGAGCGCCGCCCTGCCTTGCCGCCCCCCTGCACCTGGCCTGGCAGCACGGGGGCACCACCCTTAGTGCGCATCAGAACGGACACTTTTCTTCGTCGTGAAAAGTGTCGG